>CANFNO010000007.1 GCA_947447845.1 Burkholderiales bacterium
GCCGAAGCCGCAAAGCGCAAGGCAGAAGAAGATCGTTTGGCCAAATCCAAGGCTGAAAATTGCAGCCGTGCAAAGCAGGCCAAATTGAGTTTCGATTCGGGTGTGCGAATTTCACGCACCAATGCGTCCGGCGAACGGGAAATTCTGGATGACACGGCCCGCGCCGTCGAACTAAAACAGATACAGGGCATCATCGACAGCGAATGCAAGTGAGACCGTCCTCAGCCCGCGGCTAGTAACCGGACTTGGCACCCGCTCTTCGCCTGGAAAAAAGCCCCGTCCCACGTGCACCTTGTCGGCTGAATCTTTCGCGACGGGCCACTTTAGGATCGACTTTCAGTACGCGGGTTAGTTCCACGCGATCACCATCACGTAACGCATGGTCTGGAGATGTTTTGCGGCCCCATATACCGGTTTGCAAGGCATCCACTTCAGCGTCGGGCAACCCAGCCAACAGTGCACTTTCGCGCAGCGCGTCGACGAGGCGACTGCCGCCAGGAAGTTGCAACTCCACTTCCTTTACTTCTCGGGCGCCGTGGCTGTAGCAGACCTTGACGCGGATGGTGGTTTCAATCACCGTAAACCTGCTGTGCACGTTTGACAAAAGCCTCGACCATGCTGGATGCAATTTTGTCAAACACCGGGCCGACCAGTTTGCTCAGGGTGCCGTTGTCAAAACCATAGTTGAGCGTAAGTTCGACGCGGCATGCGCGCTGGCTGCCGTCACCAATGGCCACAAAATTCCATTCGCCTTCCAGATTGGAGAACGGCCCCTTTTCCAACTTGAGTTCCACCTTGCTGCCCTCCACATGGACATTGCGCGTCTGGAATGTTTGCTTGACCCCGCTAAAGGAAATGCCGATTTCCGCCAACATGCCGCCCTCGTATTGCTCCAGCACGCTACCACGGTCGCACCACGGTAAAAACTGCGGATATTGGTTGACGTCAATGACCAGCGCATACATTTCCTGCGGGCTGTACCAGATAAGAACGGACTTGTGAACAGTTTTCATAGAATGGAGGTATGCGCGGGATTGTAGACAAGCCGTGACAGTGCAGTAAACCGAGCACGGCTTTCTTTTCACACCTTAGTCCCCAAATCAGTTCCATGGCCAAAAAACCCGAAACCGCTACCCGCATTGCCGATAACAAAAAAGCCGCCTTCAATTATTTCTTTGAAGAACGCTTTGAAGCGGGCATCGTTCTCGAGGGCTGGGAAGTTAAGTCCCTGCGTGAAGGCAAAGTTCAACTTACCGACGGTTATGTGGTGGTCCGCAATGGCGAGTTGTTCATCATCGGCCTGCAAATCCACCCACTGCATACGGCTTCAAGCCATATTAGTCCGGACAAGGTCCGCACCAAAAAGTTGCTGCTACACAAGGAGCAGATCAAGCGCCTGATTGGCAAGGTGGAGCAGAAAGGCTACACACTG
Source organism: Burkholderiales bacterium (assembly GCA_947447845.1). Next base: position 1,433 of record CANFNO010000007.1, read on the forward strand.
GTGCCGATCAATCTGCATTGGAAGACCGGCAAAGTGAAATGCGAGATTGCGCTAGCCAAGGGTAAAGCCGAGCACGACAAGCGTGACACCATCAAAGACCGCGAAGGCAAGCGCGAAGTCGAGCGGGCGATGAAAGACCGCAGCCGCTAAGGCGGGCTAGGCCGGTCAGGTGATCACGGGCCACCCATGACGCGATACCCTTAACTTAGGGCGCGATACTTTTTTGCCGAGTCGATCAGGTGTCCGACCCACCAAAGGGCCATAAATCGCTGGAGCTCGGACATCTCGAAGTTGTCGATGGTGATGATGTCGGCGGCGAGATATTCGAATTCGTCAAGTGCCTCCCGCAATTCGTCCAGTTCCAGGTGGGCGTCCATGGAGAGCAGCGCCTCTTCGGTAGAGAAGTGCTCGCGCACGCTGGTCAGCAGTTCATAGAAGTCGGCACGATACAGTTGCTGCGCCTCCTGCTCCGGGTTGCCTGCGATATCGCCCAGCGCATTGCACTGCGCCAGGATTGCCTTGTGCTGGTTATCCAGGACTTCATTGCCCACGCTGTAGAGTGGGTCCCATAGCAGGTGATCTTGCATATCAAAATCCAAGTGATTCCACAACGGCCACCAGATCAGCAAAGCTGGCCGCAGCAAGCTTCGCAGCAAGACTTGCCTTGTCTAGGCCGTCGCATTCGAAAGTAGTCATTTCCACCTCGTCCGCTAGCTCGCTGATTTCCAGCGGCGACATGTAGCCGATGTAGCAGATGTGGACCAGGCACAAGCGTTCTGGTTCACTAATTTCGATCGTGTGGTGCTTCAGTATTTCCATGTACCGCTCGGCGGTACGGTTGAGCTTGCCGCTTATCAGCATGGTGTTCTTTTGCCCCTGCGCCAGGATCGCTAGCGGCGGGCCAAAGAAGATGCTGGTCTTGCCAACCGTGCGCGAGACATCTGCGGAGGTCAGTGCGGGGGCTACCCAAGTTGGGTCGCCTCGCTCCGGGTGGATCGCAGGCGCCTCTTCAGCGTCGTGTGTTGAATCAGCCATTAGTGCGGAACTCGATAGGTTTTCTCCCAACTGGCATCTTTCATGCCCTTGGGAAGCTGCGGGGGCGATTCGGGCGCAAGTTGGACAAAGCCCCGATTGCGGGCACCGTCCTGCACGTTGTGCGGGTTGTGGCATTCGGTGCACGTGAACCAGCGCTTTTTGCCCGTGCTGGCCCATTCGCCTATGCGCTTTCCGTGAATGCCATCACGCCAATCACGCAGTCTGTCGCCGTGGCATTTGCCGCACAGCAACTGTGGTTGGTCAAAGCTTATCGGGTCACCAAAGTTGTCTACCAGTTTGTTGCGTTGCGTGGTGTGATGGCAGTCCAAACACCAAATGCGATCACGACCATGCTGCATGTTTTGAAGGTCGGGAACCATGGCTGCCATGGTTGGAATCGGTGTTGGCTTTCTACTCGTCGGCAGCGTGGGAGGAATGAATTTGGGTCCCACACCGTTGTGGCACGCTATGCCGCACGACGGTAGCAAGGCGAGCTTTTCCGAGCGTGGTTTGACGACGGCTTTGCCAGACGGGATTCGATCCATCTGCGGCATGTCCCCCATGGGAACAGTGCCTTCAAACGGATCGCTCCACCACAGCACTGCGCCGGTCTTTGGTGAACACTTAACGTTGGGCATGCCGGAACTGAGCTCGCGCTTAATGACCTCGGATGCGCCCTTCCGGCTTTCAAAGCAGGTCACATCCTCCGGTTGCGCATCAGCAGATGTGGGAGTAGGAGTAGCGCCAGGGGCCGGTTGCTGGGAATAGGCAGACTGAACCACCCCAAGCGCCAAGGCAAGAAACATCGCCTTGCATATGCGTATTGTCATGTTCTGCACCTCACGCTGCTTCAATGGTTTGCGCCTTGCCGCCGGTTGCCAATTCAGGCGCTTTCTCAGCCTCACCCGCTCGGTACCTTATGTCGCCAAGCATGATGCCGATGGCGCCCTTGAGCAAAATGGTCAGAAGGAGGAAGCCCATTGCCCACAGACCGATGGTCAACATGACCTCGATCAAAGTCGGGAAATACTCGTTTACTTCACCGATTGGACTAGGGATGAAACCGGGGACGATGAGCCCCATTCCCTTTTCGACCCAGATGCCTCCAAACGCCAGCACGCAGGCAATGGGCAACAGTCTTTGATTCGTGCGGATGCTGGGTGTCAAGAACATCGCAAAGGCCACCACCATGGCCGCCAGTGAACCCCAGAACCAAGGCACCAGATGGGTCAGACCGTGCAGGCCAAACATCAGGTAGTACAGGCTATTGGCGTGTTCGGTACGTGCATACAGTTCAACCACCACTTCAGACAGCGACAAGAATAGCGAGAGCCCCAGGCACCAGGTGATGATGACTGACAGCAGGTTGATGGCCGCGTCGTCAATCCAGAGCTTGGTGTTGTTGCGGATGATGCGGAAGATCAAAATGATCAGGCACGGGCCAGCGGCAAATGCTGTCACGATGAAGCGGATCGGCATCATGCTGTGGTGCCACATGGGCCGTGCTGGCAAGGTTGCAATCAGGTAGGCCGTCACCGTGTGGATGCTCAGGGCCCAGACGATGGAAATGTAGATCAGCGGCATGAAGATTTTCTGGTTCACTTCAGTGCCGGAATACTTGGCAAATAGGTAGTAAAAGCCGCAGACAAAGTTGAGCATCAGGTAGCCGTTGAGTACCAGCACATCCCAACCCAGCATGGAGTCCGGAACGTTGAAGATGCCGATATACGGAAACATGTGCCAGAGCCTATCGGGTCTACCCATGTGGGCAAACACAAAAAGCATGACCATGACGACCGCCGAAATCGCCAGCATTTCGCCCAGTACCGAGACTTTATGCATCGCCTCGTTGTGGTAAACGTAGGCAGGAAAGACGATGGTGACTGCGCCAGCAGCAACGCCGACCAGAAAAACCAGGTTGGCATAGTACAGGCCATCATGAATCTGGCTGGTGAGGCCGGTCACGATCAAACCTTCGGTGTTTTGCAGGTAAAAACCATACAGGGCGATGGAACTCAAGACGGCCAAAAAGCCCATCCAGATATAGAACTTGGTGCCACCCGTGAGAACGTAGCCCCAGTAATCGACCACGAAGCGAATTAATTTGTTCACGATCCTCTTCTTCAATCGTAAAAGTAGAAGAATTTGGGGAAGGTGTTCAAATCGGCCTTCAGGCGAAACACGTTCTTGCGTGCCAATACCTGGCTCACTTCACTTTCAGGGTCAAGCAGATTGCCGAACTTGCGCGCGCCCACGGGGCAAGCTTCAACACACGCCGGGTAGCGTCCTTGGCGAGTTCGCTGCAAACACCAGTGGCATTTCTCGACGACCCCACGCATGCGGGGTCGGTTGCCCAGGTAGTGGGTCACCGGGTTCATATCTTCCTTGGGCAAAACGGGTGTGGTCAGGTTCATGCGGCGTGCCCAATAGGGGCAGGCGCTCATGCACTGTCGACAGCCGATGCACCAGTTGTAGTCGATCACCACCGGGCCATCGGCCTCCCGATAGGTAGTGCGTACGGGGCATACTTTGACGCAGGGTGGTTTCTCGCACTGCATGCAGGCAATCGGCATGTAGTTGGCGTCTTTTTCAGGAACTGCTTCGGGTTCATAGTGGTACTGTCCCTCCAGCACAGTACCTGCTGGCGTGTAGGCATTGCCACCCACCTGAATGCCAAGCCCCTCCGGGTAGCCCTGGTTCATCTTTTCATTAGAGAACTCGCCACGCTCCATGCGCAGCACCTGTATCCACTCAATGCGTTCGCCGGGTTTCTCACCACGTGACTGGTTGTTTTCTTCCGTGCACGCCTTGACGCATCGACGGCAGCCTATGCATTTCTTGATGTTCAGTGCATACCCCATCAGGACGCCAGGGGCCGCCTCCGTGCCATCTACGGTGACCTTCTTGCGGTACTCGGCCGTGTAGCGCCTTTCGAGCCTTGCGCGCGCTTCGGCCTTTTCTTCTGCGGTCATCAGCCGGTAGTTGCCCTGAAAGTGCTCTGCCCATTCAACTGTTGCCTTGACATCGGTGGAACTGGCCATTAGCGCAGCGGTCCCCATAAGCGACGAGACACTCAACATAGCGCCACCGGCCTTCAAAAAACCACGACGTGACGGTTTGGTTTCGGGCAGCACAGGATTTGCCGATGCCGTCGGCGTTGAGCACTGGCATGAGCTCGCTCCACAAGGGGTGGAATCAGAATCTTCGTTACGGTTCAAGTCGTTCTCCATTAAAAGTAGACAACTACTTGGCGCCGCCAAGCACCCAGGCAGCCAGTGTTTTAGCGTCAGACTCGCTCAACGCTAACTGTGCCGGCATGGGAATAGGACCGTACTTGCCACCACCACCCATCCGGATGGCCTTGGTTAGGACCGCCAAGGCATCCTTTTGACCTGCGTATTTTTTTGCCACTTCCCGGTAGGGGGGGCCAACCAATTTCTTATCAACGGTGTGGCATGCCAGGCAAGCTTTTTGGGCGGCCAATTGACTGCTGGCGAAGGCAGGAGCGCATGCGAGAACCGCTGCGCCAATCAAGACGTGTACGAATTTCAAAGTAACTCCAAAGATGTTGAACCAGCATCAGGCTCGGCAACATCTGCACGCTCCAATACCTTGCTAACCATTTAGCAAAGCACATGCCACCAAGACATACTTTGCAACTCGTTGATTTAAATGGGATATTTCCCAGGCACTGTCGCCCGCGAACGTCAGGCACGTCAAAAAGTCAGGTCAAACTGACGCAACGCCTGCCATAGTGGCAGGAGTACCTGTACCTCGCGACTTTAGTTCCCGACCCCGTGCCGGTCCATCATCCTGTAAGCGGTCCGCTCGGATACGCCCATAGCCCTGGCAACCTTGCTTCGGTTGCCGTTGTAGCGCTTCAGTAGGATGAGCAGATAGTCTCGCTCGATTGCCTCCAGCGTTGGCTCTCCTTGAAATACCAGCGCTTGCGCCGGGTCGTCCGCCGCCTCTGCTCCGGCTCGCAGGTCTGGTGGTTCGCCCATTGGTAAGTGGGTGGACTCGCTGGCAAAGGAGCGAAAAGCCATGGCAGTCGACAAGCCGTTCGCCAGGGGAGTCAAGTGAGACACATCAATGGTGTCGCCAGGCCCCACCAGAATAATGGCGCGCTCAATTACATTGCGCAGTTCCCGTACGTTGCCTGGCCAAGCATAGGCACACAGACGCTCGCTTGCTGCGGAACTGATGGTGAGCGACGGCAGGCCCTGGGAGATGCGTCTGCGGTGTATGAAGTTCTGGGCCAACAACAGAATGTCTGAAATCCGTTCGCGTAAGGGCGGCACGTCGATCACAAAAGTTGAAAGGCGGTAAAACAAGTCCTCGCGAAATAGACCTTTGCTGACCTGTGCTGCTAGATTGCGATTGGTGGCAGCAACAATGCGCACATCACCACGCAAATCAACCGTGGCACCGACTCGCCTAAAGCGTCCGGTCTCCAGCACCCGCAGGAGCTTGGCCTGAATAACCGGACCGATCTCTCCGAGTTCATCCAGAAACAAGGTGCCCCGTGCAGCCGCCTCTATCAGTCCTGGCTTGCGCCGGTCGGCACCGGTAAAGGCGCCACGCTCATGCCCGAACAACTCTGACTCAAACAGGCTTTCCTGCAGCGTGCAGCAGTCTATGGGCACCAGATTTTCGTGCTGTCGCGGGCTGTTGGCATGCACGGCCTGCGCCACCAATTCCTTGCCAGTGCCGCTTTCGCCTTGAATCAACACGGTGACATCACTTTGCCCGACGACCCGAATGGTTTGCTTGAGACGCAGCATGGCTTGGCTTGCGCCAATTAGTGATTCCTGGCTGCGGCCAGTGGCCTCAGATGAGCGCAATGCCTTTTGCGTGTGCAATTGGTTTCTTTCAAAGGCGCGCAGTAACACCAATTCCAATTCATCCAAATTTACCGGCTTGATCAGGTAGTCGGCAGCACCCAGGCGCATGGCCTCCACCGCCTGTAGCACCGATCCATAGGCCGTCAACATCACGACGGGACGCGATTGCGCAATTTCCGTTAGAGGGCCGAAACCCTCAGCATCCGGCAGCTTCATATCCAGCAAGACCAAGTTAGGTGCAAAGCTGGCGATGCGCGCGCGTGCCTCGGCCCAAGAGGCGGCACTGCTGATTTCGTAACCTGCCTTACGCAATTCCTTAACCAGCAGGCCGTTGAGTACTGGATCGTCTTCGACTACCAGAATGGAGTTTTGGGGTTTTGCAGTGTTCATGATGTCAGGCTCAGTCGGTCGCCATAGCCATCGGTGCCACGCACAACAGCAGATGGAACGCGCTGCCCTGATGCAGTTCGCTGTCTACCGTGATTTTTCCGCCAAAGCGCTCCATCACGCCCTTGCAAATAGCCAGACCCAAGCCGGTGCCACGCACGCCGTCCACGCGGCGGCTGAAGAATGGCAGAAAAATGCGAGCCTGGTCTTCAAGGGCAATGCCAACGCCGGTGTCCGCAAAGTCCATCTGATAATAGAGCCCGTTTCCAGTCAACTGACCCGTCACGGTAACTTGTCCGCCACCCGCCATGGCGTGCAGAGCGTTGTGTATCACATTGATGAAAACTTGGCGGAGTTCAGCCTCGTCTGCCATCACGGACAGTTCTGGCATCAGCAGGTTCTTCACAATTTGTATGTTGCGTGTTTCACATTCGTGGCGCAACAGGCTCAGTACATCGTCCAGAGCCGAAGCAAAGTGCACCGGCGTCAGCGTCTCCTGTGGCGGCGCGCTCATTTGCAACAGGCGATGGGTAATGAGTACGCAACGGTCGATTTCGTGGTCCACCAGTTGCAGGTATTCCATCAATTCCTCACGGCCCATGTTCTGCTCTTTCAGGCCACGCAAACTGGCCTGAAGGGCCAGTCGTATGGATGCCAGCGGGTTGTGTACCTCGTGCGCAATTCCGTTGGCCAAGAGTCCGATAGTTGAAAGCCTCTGCTCCTGCGAGAAGCGGATGCTGCGCTCCAGGGGAATCAGCACCTCCACTATCTGCAATTCGCCATCGACGACCAGTGGCGCTGCCTCTATCTGAACCGGCAATTCCGTACCCTGGCTGTGGCGCAGCGTCATGACGCTGCGCATGCTGCGGGCATTCGCCCGTATCTCCACCACCGGACAGGCAATCAAGGTAGGGGCGCAAGGTTGATCACGTCCGCAGCCAACTGCGTAGCAGGTGTTCCCCACAACCTCCGACATTGGGCGGCCGACCAAACGCCCGTATTCGGCGTTGGCTGATCGGATCCTAAAGTCCTGGCCTATGACCAGCACAGGGTCCGGCATAGCATCAATCAGATTTTGAAAATTGACTTGTGCAGAACGCGGCGTCAGCGCCGCAAATTTGGCGTTCAGCCACTCGATGGCAGGGTCCAGCAATGGGACACGCTTCACGTGCATTCCCCGTTTTGTACCCATCGGTCATGCTTTTTCGGGCGACCCTGCTTACAGGCCGGGCACATCATCGTTTCATCGGATGTTGTGACGGCGCCTGCAATAGGGGCAGTCGACGGACTCCGGCGCAGGTGGTGAAACCCCACACCGCATTGCGTACATTGTGAAAGGTCAAGACCAATGTGTGACTTGGTCTGTTGGTCCGATCCCGGTGCAGCTATGTGGCGCAGCGCCCCATGGTCACAGGCATCAACGCAAACGCCACAGCCGGTGCAGTGTTGCATGTCCAAAGCGAAACGACCCGCAGAATCACGCAGCCCAATTGGCTTGCGCTGCGTTTTCCCGTGGCTTGTCAACGGCTGCGCTTCAGAGACAAATTGCAGTGCGCCGCTGTCGCACAACTGGACACATGCCATGCACCAGGTGCAGCGTTCCCGGTCCAACACCACAGCCCATAGCGCCCTACCCGCACCTTGGTCACGCAACAGTTGCAACAGAGGCGCCCGCGCGCTGGTCATGGCTTGGAGCGGGGTACTTGAATCTGCGCGCCGCGACGGACTCAGCATGGCGCGAAACAGTCCTCGGCGCCCGGCGTCCGGCTCAGGTTGTGGGGTCACCGCATGCAGCCAGTCCTGAAACGTAATTCTCTGCAACTGCGGCACCGGGCGACCTACCGCATGCAATCCTGTTGCCACGACTGCAAACCGGTCCTGCCATGATGGGCCGCGTCCTCGCAGGCAATGCTCGCAGTCACCGCTGGCATAGCGCACGCGACTGCCAGCGTGTGACCCGGCCCACTTCAGCACCCAATGCGGGGTTAGTGCCTGCAGACAGGGTGTAACGCCGGCGCGAGCCGGCAGTTTTGAATCGTCCATCGGGACGAATCTAGCAGTGACTGGCAATTGGCGACGCGGCGTTTGTCCGGCATTGTCACTTTGGCAGGAATATGGCGTCTTCATGGAGTCTGCGCACTCGCAGGCAATAAGGACATCATTACCCGCTTGTGACTTCCGCTGCACCGGTACGACTTGCGGCAGGGCCAAGGCTTCACCGGGACAGACGGCTACGCACAGACCGCAACTATCACATACCTCGCTGTCAAACGTGAGTCCGTCATGGTTGAGCTTCCAGGCGGATTTTGGACAGGCGCGCGCACAGGCATCGCAACTAGCCCCTGTCACAGCCTGGTGAACACAGCGTTCAGCAAAAATGATGAGCTCGTTCATTGCGCAGGCGCTGTAATTGCGTGATCTGGGTTCGCGTCGGTGTGATCTACCCGCACTGACTAACCGCTGCAGCTGGCACCACGGGTGGTATTACCGCAACTTTGGGCAGGCGGGATAGACACTCTTTGCAACTGGCCTGGGTGAGAACCGCAAGAGCCGCATAAAAAGGGGTGGCAGCGCGCATGGCTACGCGTTCAGCGAAATCTGGCAGCCAAGTCATCAAGTGCACTTTCATGAACAAAGCGGCCTCGCGTCGCTCTCCCCTTTGCAGCAATAGCGCTACAAAGTTCAATTGGTGGCACAGGTGGTCATCGGACATTTGGCGCCAGTCCGAGACATGTATGCCATGGCGCCGATAGAAGTCACGCACAGCGAAGGTGGGACCCTGCAGCATCAAATGGTCTTCGTCGCGCCAAATCGACTCAAAGGGCGAGGCTCGCATTCCGTAGGTCAGGTAGATGTCGGCAAAATCTGCCGCCAGTTCATCGGCACGATCGCTTGCAGACGCCCCGTTAGTGCCAACCATGTCGGCCAGCGCCTCCACCATTGCCAGGGATTCGGCTTGATCGGGCGAAACAAGGCTTAGCGTGGCCGGAAATCCGCTTTCAAACATTGACCGTAAGACCTCCGGGGAACGCTCCACGTGGTGCAGCCATGCCAGGGCACGCAGGTCTTCCGCGGCCAGCAGTTCCCAGCTGCCGGGTGCCCCGGCCTCGGGTTCGGCCGGCGTCAGGGGTTCACCTTGCGGGGACAATGCGGCTTTCATGCGTCCACCCTGCCCTTGGGATGGGCAATAAAGACAATGGATGGACGGGTAAGTTCAGGGTTGGCCATGTGCTTGACCTGGCCCACAGGCTTATCCGTCTTGACCATGGCTTTGGTTATAAAGGTACCAGCGCGCAATTGGTCTATGGGGCCCACATCCAATACCCGCATCATGCAGGCGGATACGCAATAGGGCTTGCGCCCCACCTCCAGCTCGTCGATGCACAAATTGCACTTTTTGACCACATTTTCGATCGGGTCGTACTGTGGCGCGCCATAGGGGCAGGCAGCTTCGCAACGCCTGCAGCCTATGCACAGGGAAGAGTCAATGTCGACCACACCGTTGTCGGCACGCTTCCAGATGGCGCCAGTCGGGCAAGTTGGCAGGCAGGCAGGCTCGGCACAATGGTTGCAGGACATGTTTACTTTGTAGGCAAACACATCGGGGTAGTGGCCACCCTCAATCTGCATTACGCGGCGAAGGCGCGGGCCAGGCGGCAGCCCGTTCTTGTCCTTGCAGGCAATTTCGCAGGCCCGGCAACCCAGGCAATCAACGTTGTTGTGGATGAAGCCCAACTGCTGGGTTGGCACTACCGGTTCATAGGTGGTGGCATCGCGTTTGGCCTGTGCACCTTTGACGCGGGACTTTTCGGCGTTGCCCAGTTTCCGAATGACTTGCTTTTCTGCCATGACTGCTTTCTTGTTCGTTTGAGTACAAAGTCGGGCTACATGTCACGCCTGAAGACATGCGAGCGGGCTACTGCCAGCTGGTCCCATCCGGGGCGGTGCAATAGGTCAGTTTTGCGAATCTGCACCAGGGCATTGTTGTAGGCGAATGCGCCAGCGGGACTTGGGTTATCCAGTGTTAGGAAGTCCGGATTTCCGCCTCGGTCAACTCCGTTTTCATCGCGGTCCATCCACGCGCCTTCAAACAGCACGGCCACGCCAGGCATCAGGCGTTCCGTTACGTAGGTGGGAACCACGCATTTGCCGCGCTCGTTCCAGACTTCCACCACATCGCCTGTTTTTAGCCCCATGCGCGCCGCATCGGAGGCATTCAACGTGACTTCCTGCTGGTAGGTTTCCCTTAGCCAAGGAATGTTGTTGAAAATCGAATGGGTGCGATGGCGTGGATGAGGGCTAATGAGATGAAGCGGATATTCCTTGGCCTTGGGGTGGTTGAGGGACTCGAACGGCTCTATCCACTTCGGTAAATAGGGAATCTCATAGCCGTACTGTGTCTTGGTCCAATCCTTGATTTCGGCCAGCTGTGTGGACATGATTTCAATCTTGCCCGATGGCGTTTCGAACGGCACGCCCTTTTCGATCTGCTCGCGAAAGGCCACGTGTGGCTCGTCTAGGATGAATTTGTAGACACCGTGTTTCTTGAACGCCTCCCAGGTCATGGTGACCTTTTGGTTTGGTTGGACGCTGCCCTTCCACCAAGCCTGCAAATAGGCTTCATCGACGGCATCGGGATTATCAAAATAGTTTCGGTCAGCACGCGGGTTGTAGCGTTTGCCAAAGTTTTTGAGTCCAGGCTCCAGCACTTCCAATCGGTAGGCCAACTCAGTCAAGATCTGAAAGTCGGTGCGTGATTCGCCCAGTGGCTCAATCACCTTGGGCCTATGGATGTAGTAATGGCCTTTGTACCAGGGCAGTGCAACATCGTGACGCTCGAAATGTGTTGATACCGGAAGCAGCACATCGGCCCAGATTCCCGACGGCGTAATGGTGGAGTCCAGGCAGACAACCAACTCCAGCTTTTCGATCGCCAGAATCTCTTTGTTAATGTTGGTGAGCTGGTTGAACCAGTCCGAGCCTTGCCAGAAAATTCCCTTGATATTGGGGATCTTTCCGTCCAGCGCATCTTCCCTGGGCCACAAACCGATCTCTTCCCGTTTAAGGTTGGGATAGTTCAGCACGCAGTGCGCCCATCGGTCGGACTTGATTGACGCCCACCACAGGTTTGCGTTTTCATCATAGGGATAGGCAACACCTTCCGCATGCCAGGCCTTTCCTACGCCTTCGGCGCAACCACCCAGGATGCCGATATTGCCGGTCATCGCCTGCAGCGCTGCGGCCATGCGGTTGTATTGCTCTCCGAAAGATGCGCGGCCAGGTGCCCAACTGGCCTTAAGCGCAGCCGGTTTGGTGCCGGCGTATAGCTCAGCCAGCTTGCGTATGTCGGCGGCACTGACACCACAGATGGCTGCGGCCCACTCTGCAGTCTTCGGCGTTTCGTCGTACTTGCCGAATATGTAATCCTTGAAATTCTGCTTGTCGCCGTATTGTTTGGGCAGGGTGCCGGCATCCATACCCAGGCAGAACTTGTCGATAAACTTCTGGTCCTGCAGTTTGTTGGTAAAGATGTGGTGCGCCATCCCGGCCATCATGGCGGCGTCGGTATTTGGCTTAATGGGAATCCACCAGGCGTCGTACACAGCAGCCGAATCGGTGTACTGTGGATCGACCAACACGAACTTACAGCCGCGTTGTTTTGCCATACGCATGTAATAAAACGTATTGCCGCCATGAAAGGTATAGGCCGGGTTCCAGCCCCACATGATGATCAGCTTGGAGTGCGCAAAGGTATCGTCTTCGTTGCCATCCATGATGGTGCCGAAGGTCATGCGCGAGGAAAATGTGGTCGCTTGGTATGACGGCACTGACCACGAATTGGTACGGCAGCCAAACATGCCCATGAAGCGACCGAGCAGCCCTTCAATTTGATCTGATTTATGAAGCACTCCGTACGATGCACCCGCGTAGCTTTGGTCAAGCAATGCGGTAGGGCCGTATTTATGCTTGATTTCGACCATTTTTTGGGCAACCTGATCCAGTGCCTCGTCCCAGGACACGCGCTTGAATTTGCCCTCACCACGCTTGCCCACCCGCACCATGGGGTAGAGCAGGCGCTCGGGGGAATACAGTCGGGATCGGTAAGAACGTCCGCGTAGACAGGCGCGCAATTGCGGCTCTTCTTCGGTGTCCTTGCCGTAGGCGCCACCCTGCTGGTAGCTGCCGTTATCGGTAGAAAGACGCACGATCACATCACCCTTTTTATGGGCCACAAGCACATGGCGCGAGCCACAATTGTGCGCGCAGGAAGTGACCACGGTGGTCAACTGATCGTCCGTGTAGTAGGGCTCGTAGGCAAATGCCTGCGCTTCTTCAGGTGCAATGCTGACACCCGCAGCTACAAGCCCAGCGGCACCGGCGCCGGCACCCACAATCTTTAGAAAGTCTCGCCGCTGGTAACCTGCACCCGCTCGTTCCAGGGTGTTATTGATGCTGGGGAAGCGTGGCGCCCCGCTTGGCAAATCGTGGCTCATGGCGTGCTTCCTTTTTCGGTTTTCAATCCGGTCAAAAATCGTGCTTCCGACTCTGTGCTGCGGTTTTTGGCCCAGTCCGGAACTGCGGGCGGCATGGCGGTCCAGGCATGGCGCGGGTAAGGGTAGTTCAGGCGGTACCAGGATCGCCCGCCGTGGCAACCGAAGCAGGCGTCGCCACTCTTGGCACCGGCCTGCTCGATCGCTTGTGCATTCAAATAATTAACCTGATGGCGGTTGGTGCGCACCGCCACATGGCAGAGCAGACAGTTGTTTTGAAACATGGTCTTGGACTGGTCCCAGGCTGTAGGCAAACCCATGACCATCCAGTTCATCTTGCCGTGACAGCGTAGGCAAATGGTTTCTGGGTTCACCATCTTGCGCAAAATGAGATCGGCGCTGCGGTTGTCTGCAGAAGTACTTGGCGCCTCGTCGCGCGGTTCGTTGCCTTCATGGCATGTGATACAGCGCAATTGCATCAACGACTTTGCCAGTGCGGTCACCATATGGCGGCGGTGAAACGTTTCTTGCGTACCCGAATAGGTTGAAGTCTGCTGGTACCAAGCAACGGCGTCAGCTGATGCGTTGCCAGCAATTGCGTGCTGACGCACCGAAGGCTGCAGTACCTCCTGATGGCAGGCCAGGCATTGCGCATCTGTGGCGCCTTCAATGGCCGGCTTGAAATGAAGCGGGGCATAAACCGCACGCTGGTAATCCAATGGCTGTGAAGCCACCCTTTCAGGTGCTGACGCTGTGATTGCGGGCAATTGCGCGAGTGGGGACTCCGGCAACTTTCCACATGCTGCAACCCCAATAGTGCAGACCCAAAGCGCGAGCGACAAGACACGGTAGAGATACCGGGACGACAAGCCGCATTGAAATGAAAACATAGTGCTGGTCCAACCTGGAAGATCCAAGCCTGTTTGCGGTTTGATACATGAATGCCTGTTGCATCCAACTGGCGACAATCCCAGCTACCGTATTGGTGTAGCCGGGAAAGAGACTGGCCGGCGCCAGTCAGCTGACAAACTTACTTCTTGCCGTCCATTACGTCCGCGCCGTCCATGCCACTCATACCCTTTTGGCCGGACATACCGGACATGCCCTTTTGACCGGACATGCCGTTCATGCCACCCATGCCGGACATGCCCTTTTGACCGGACATACCGTCCATGCCACTCATGCCCTTTTGACCGGACATACCGTCCATGCCGCTCATGCCCTTTTGGCCGGACATGCCGTCCATGCCACTCATGCCCTTTTGACCGGACATGCCACCCATGCCGCTCATCCCTTTTTGACCGGACATGCCGTCCATACCGCTCATGCCCTTTTGGCCGGACATGCCACCCATGCCGCTCATGCCGCTCATGCCTTTTTGGCCAGACATGCCGTCCATACCGCTCATACCCTTTTGGCCGGACATACCGTTCATTCCAGACATACCGTCCATGCCAGACATGCCTTGCTGTTTGTTCTTCTTCACCTTTTTCTTGGTCTTGGTCTTACCTTCCATGCCCGACATACCGTTCATTCCGTTCATTCCGTTCATTCCAGACATGCCGTTCATTCCGGACATGCCCTTTTGACCGGCCATACCGTCCATGCCACTCATGCCCTTTTGACCAGCCATACCGTCCATGCCACTCATACCCTTTTGACCGGCCATACCGTCCATGCCGCTCATACCCTTTTGACCGGCCATACCGCCCATCCCGGACATACCCTTTTGGTCGGTTTGCGCGTGTGCAGCAAATGTTGTGACGAGCGCAGCGGCAACGACAGACATACCTAAAACTTTTCGTACCAATTTCATGAAAACTCCTTGTTATTAAACTAACGGTCTACAAAATTCAGGGATGAATCCCTCTGCCTGTCGGCAGTTCGCGCTACCACGCTCGGTGAACACCGCGATTCGCTACACAGTCTGGAAGTTCATGCGCCCCAACTTACCGGGACGTAGATCTTTGACCTCTGTATTTTTTTGATTAACCTTCATTGGCTTGCTGAAGCAGCAGCGGCGTTGCTCAATGACTTTGGCTGCGCATGCCATCCCCGCAGGTCATAGGGCCCATGCATGCCTGGACTCCTGAGCGGCACGAACCATGCGCCGGTTGCGGCTATGCCGGCTAGGTTGTCGGGGACAGGTTTGATGATTCCAAAGAGTCGGCGTTCCGCGGCCTCTTCAGAGACTTTGGGGTTGACCACCTTAGGCGCACCATCGGGGCGGTGAGCGGGCTTCAAACCAGCGATGTAGGTGCCCTGCGCGACTGCAGGAATGCACGAAACGATGCCCAACAGACCTATTAAGTAACCAACCGCCAAACCAAACCGTGTTCGCAACATTTAGATATTCCTAGCAACTACAAGAGTCATCTCGCTCTTGTTCTTGCTCAGGTATGCGCACAAAGCATGCCAGTTCAATAAAGCTGCTAAGTGCTTGTTTTCATTGTGTTTTTTTGAAATTCAGCGTCTGCTGAGGGCGTGCCTGACAGAATTGCAGGCAATATGTCAAATATCCTGCCAAATTGGCATGCCAAGTTGGCAGATTCGCCGTGATCGCGCCGGATATCCCTGATGCCTAGTGGCTTGGGATCAATTTGGGCTCTTTTGCGTCCAGCCGATCCACTCGTTTGCGACCAACGCGCCTATGACCAGGACGCCACCCAGCAATACCGACTGCGCGGGCACTTCGTTGGCTCCAACCCAAGCCAGCAGAATGCCAAAAATGACTTCCAGCAGTTGGAGTAACGATATTTCGGGCGCATGCAGCTCACGCGCACAGACCATGCACAACACGCAGGGGATGGCGAGTTGAAAGACACCCAACAATCCCAACAGGGTAACGTCGTGCACGCTGGCCTGAAACGGATAGGCCAGCAAACATGTCGCTGCTGTGGACAACAAGGCACCCAGCAGCACAGCCGGTACCAAGTCCAAGTCATGCCCCTGATCGTGCAAGTGCTGGCTGATTGTCCAGTTCACTGCGGCTGCAATCGGGATAGATAGGGCGACAAGGCTGCCCAGCAAAGAAGCTGAGCCGACTTGGGAAGCAAACATATAGGCTATGCCCGCACCGGCAACCAATATCGCCAGCCAAGTTCGTGCCGCAACCCGATATCCAATAAATATTCGAGCCACGATGGCAGTCAGCAGCGGCCCCACGGCTAGTGTGACCAGAACATTGCCCACGGTGGTCAAGGTAAATGCCACCATGTAGGCCGTGAACATTACGCCCCAACATGCGCCCGACAACCAGAGGGCGGCCCCTGCCTGGCGGATCTTCACAAAGACGGAGCGACCCTGAAAATACGGCAGGATCAACAACAGACTGAGCGCCGCAAAGAGCGAGCGCCAGAAAGTCACCTCAAAGCTGCGCGCAAACTCCAGATGGCGGGTAACAACCCCTGCGGTAGACCACAAGAGTGCCACCAACACCATCACAAAGACGGCTTGGTTGTGGCGCAGCTTCAAGGCAGAAGCTACTTAGCGGCCAGCGCGCTTGCGTTCGCTTTCGGTCAGGTAGCGCTTGCGCAGGCGGATCGACTTGGGTGTGATTTCGACCAATTCGTCGTCCTCAATGAATTCCACACCGTATTCCAGTGTGCAATCGATAGGTGGCGTGATCTTGATCGCGTCTTCCTTGCCGGACACGCGGAAGTTGGTCAGCTGCTTGGTGCGCGTGGCGTTCACCACCAAGTCGTTTTCACGGCTGTGGATACCCACGATCATGCCTTCGTAGACGGGATCGTTGGGGCGCACAAACATGCGGCCACGCTCGTCGAGCTTGCCCAGTGCATAGGTGAAAATTTCACCGGCGTCCATGGAGATCAGCACACCGTTTTTACGGCCACCGATTTCACCCTTGTGCGGCTCGTAGCTGTCAAAGATGTTGGAAATCAAGCCGGAACCACGGGTCAAATTCAGGAATTCGTTGGTGAAACCAATCAGTCCACGTGCAGGGATGCGGTATTCCAGGCGGACACGGCCACGGCCGTCCGGTTCCATGTTCACCAGATCGCCCTTGCGCTCGCCCAGGGCTTGCATGACGCCGCCTTGGTGCTGCTCTTCGATGTCGGCGGTAACCAACTCGATCGGCTCGTGCTTCTCGCCATTGACATCCCGGAACACGACGCGTGGCTTTGAGACAGCCATTTCGTAGCCTTCGCGGCGCATGTTTTCCAGCAGGATGGTCAGGTGCAATTCACCACGACCCATGACTTCGAAGATACCTTCTTCGTCGGTTTCCTTGACGCGCAACGCCACGTTATGTTGCAGTTCTTTTTGCAAGCGGTCCCAGATTTGACGGCTGGTAACGTACTTGCCTTCGCGTCCGGCCAGCGGGCTGGTGTTGACGCAGAAGTTCATGGTCAGTGTCGGCTCGTCGACCTTGAGCATGGGCAGCGGCGCGGGGTTGACCGGGTCGGTGATCGTCACGCCAATACCGATGTCGGTCAGTCCATTGATCAGCACGATTTCACCTGGGCCGGCTTCCGTGGCTTGCACCCGCTCCAGACCCTGGAAGGTCAGAACCTGGTTGACACGGCCCTTAACGGGTTTGCCGTCCGGACCTTCCATGACGACCACATCCATCATGGGCTTGATGGTGCCCTGGCTGATACGGCCAACGCCAATTCGGCCGACAAAGGTGGAGAAGTCAAGCGCAGAAATTTGCAACTGTAGTGGCGCTGCCGGATCACCTTGCTGGTGAGGCACATGGTCCAGAATAGTGTTGAACAGGGCCGACATGTCGGGACCCCACTGCTCACCCTGAGCGCCCTCTTCCATAGATGACCAACC
>CANFNO010000008.1 GCA_947447845.1 Burkholderiales bacterium
GGCAGCGCAAAGTTCGACGGACACCTTCAAAATTCAAAAAGGTGTGCTGCAACAACAAGGCTTTGATCCCGCCGTCAGCCACGACCCGCTGTATGTGCTGTGCAAGCCGCGCAAGGGCTATGTGGCTTTTAGCGCAGCCCTGTATCGCCAGATACTCGCTGGCACGCTGCGCCTGTGAGGCGTCGCAAGCCGTGCCTGTTGCGCCCCTCACAAATTGCTGGCAGCCACGACCTCAGACAAAGCGGTCAAACCCTGCAGCACTTTTTCTATGCCATCCTGGCGCAAGGTCTTCATGCCATCCTGCAAGGCGCTCAGTCGAATCTCACTGGCAGCGTCGCGCTTTCGGATGTGCGCACGAATCGGGTTGCTGTTCAACAGCAATTCGTAAACACCTAGTCGCCCCTTGAAGCCATGGTTTTCACAGCGCTTGCAGCCCACGCTGGTGTAGCTTCGCAACGACTTGACTCCGGAGTTGTCGACCTGACCGAACTCCAGGCGCCAGCGTTCCAGCAAGGCATTCAAATCGGCCTCGTCGTAGGGGCGCACACCTTCCAGGTACTGCATGGCCAGGTAGCGCATTTCATCCTGATCAGCAGGGTGTGACGTGACGCAATAGGGGCAGTAGCGTCGCACCAGGCGCTGCGCCAATATCGCAAGCAGCGAGTCCGAAAAGTTGAACGGGTCGAGCCCGATTTCCAGCAATCGCGCGATGCTCTCGGCAGCGGAGTTGGTATGCAGCGTTGACATCACCAGGTGCCCCGTCAGTGACGCTTCAATCGCGATACGTGCGGTCTCTTCGTCGCGCACTTCGCCGATCATGATCACGTCCGGGTCGGCGCGCAAAAAGGTGCGCATGGCCGCAGCAAAGGTCCAACCAATGCGCGCATTTACCTGCACTTGACGCAAGCCTTGCTGGGTGATTTCGATCGGGTCTTCCGCAGTCCATATCTTGCGGCTATCCGTATTGATGTCACTGATCAGTGAATGCAAGGTGGTGGTCTTGCCGCTGCCGGTCGGGCCGCACACCAGAATGAGTCCATATGGTTTGCGTGCGACCGATTGAAGCGTTTCAAGATCGTGCGGATTCAAACCGATTTGCGATAGCGGCATGGCCTTGGAGCCGGCCAGCAAACGCAACACCACATCCTCCAGTCCATTGGCGGTGGGCACGGTGACCACGCGCAACTCGGAGCGTGTGCCCCCAAAGCGGGAGAAGTCAATCTTTCCGTCTTGCGGCTTGCGGTGTTCCGAGATGTCCATATTGGCCATGATTTTGATGCGCGCCACCAGTGCGAAACGAAACCGGGCTTCCACCTCAAGATGCGTCATCAACTCTCCGTCCACACGCAGGCGGATGCGCACCTTGTCTGGCGCAGCCTGGGTCTCAATGTGAATGTCAGAGGCCTTCAGGGCGATCGCCTCTTCAATGAGCGAGTTGATCATTCGCACCAGAATGTTGTCGGACTCGCTCACCACCTGAGACTCGACATCCAACGACTGGCCGGTGTCCTGCGACATGCTTTTGGCGAGATCCCGCGAAGAGGCATGGCCGGGTTCGGCGTTGGGATCCCCCTTGGGCGGAGTGACAGCTTGCCTGTAGGCGCGCGCGATTGCGGGCATTAAAGTACCTGGGGCTGCCAACACACCAACAATGCGGCGCTGTGTCATGAAGCGCAATTCTTCCAACAAGCGACGGTCATTGATGTTGGTCATCAACACCACCAGCAGATCGTCGTGCAGCATGAGCGGCAGCGTTGACTCGCGTTCGGCCACCTCCTTGTGTATCAGCTCCAATGCGTGCTGGTCGAATTGGTAGGCCGTTGCATCAATGACTGCCGACCCCAGCCAGTCGGCGATTACCTGTTCCAGTTGTTGTGCGCTGATGATGCCCGAAGCCACCAGCCGGTTGCCAATCATGGTGCGCAAACCTTGGGCCCGGTCGTTGGCTTGTGCGCGCAGTGCCTGCTGCAGCTGTTCACTGCTGATGGCCTGCGCTTCAATGAGCGCTTGCCCCAGGTGCTTGGTTTTTCTGGCTGCGGGATCTCTGTGTTGAAGGATGCTCCACAACTCTTCGGGGTTTCGTGGCGATGCAACCTTGCGGGCTAAGGGCGGTGTGTGCGGGGGCCCCGATATATCCAGGTCCAGGTCGGAACTCAAACCCATTGGAATGGTGTCCCACTTTGGCTTATGTGAAGGGGTCATAACCTGTCGATTCATTTATGTGTGCATTGCATGCCGTGACACAGTCGGACGCTTCCCAACACCCTTTTATCGCCTTGTAGTCAACGCCTACTTGATGCTGCGCAGAAAGAGATCAAATTGCTACCGCGTGATGTCCTTTTTCAGGGCACGCATGCCGCATCAGGGCTTGAGCAAACCTGACGGGCTCATGTCTTGCAACGGCCCCAGCGGGTTGTTGGCCACTTCCAGTTCGTTCACCGCGGGTTGACCACCCCAGGCGCGGTACACCACTTGTTTGTCGACAAACAAAATCACCGCGTTGAAGCGCCAGCCGGTGGTCTCGGTGCGGCGGCTGAAGTTGGTCACGTCCTTGAGGAAATTGCCAGTGCGGACTTTGTCGATCTTCGCCATCTTCAGCTCGATCCCGTGGCACGCGCCGCGCGCCTCCACGCAAGTGATCACGCCGGGGTCCAGATCGGCGCGGGTCATCAGCGTGTTCGGGATGAAAAACATGCGCACCACATCGGCCTGTGTCAGTAGCGTGGCATTCGGGTGGCGCATCGGGTCAAACGTAGTGCTGGCAGTTGCCGCAATGGAGCCCGGCGCAGTTAGCAAACCCTCGACCGCGCTGCGTGCCGCTTCGAAATCGGCGAAGGTGGCGGAGTCGGTGTGTGCACTGGGTAGCAGCGAGGCGCAGGCACTCAGCAGGGACACGCCAGCGGTGCCCGCAGCGGCTTTGGTCCAGCGCAAGAGTGTCGGTTGCATAAGCGCCGATTGAACGCAGCTTATCGGCCGCATTCCGTGCGCTGGTGCACACACCCGGTGCCATGTGCGATGCCGAACGGACGGCATTGCCCGCACGTTCTAAAAACGGCGCTATCAAACGTAATTCCACTTTTGGTTCAACTATTCCCAGGAGAAAACAATGCGCACTCTTTCGAAAATTCTGCTCCCTGTCGTGTGTGGACTGAGCGTCGTCCTCACCGTCGGCTGCAGCAGCCTGAAGACTCCGGCCACTGCCGACGTGGCCGTCACCGGCGCGGCGGTCGAAAGTGCCGTGGGTGCGGGTGGCTCGCAATTCGCACCCGTGGAGATGAATGCAGCCCGCTCCAAGCTGGCCCTGGCACGCGATGCCCTGGCGCACAAGGACTACAAGCTGGCCATCAGCCTGGCCGATCAGTCCAGGGCCGATGCCAAGTTGGCGCAGGCCAAGGCCAACTCGGCCAAGGCCCGTGCCGCAGCCGACGCGCTGGAGGATGACATCCAGATCCTGCGCGAAGAGATCAACCGCAACAACCCTTAGTCCATCGACTCAAACCCAGGAATCCACCATGAAAACTATCCCCCTCAAACTCAGCATGACCTTGCTGGCCGTTGCCCTGCTGGGCGCTGCCTGTTCTTCCACGCCAACGACCAGTCTGCTGGACCGCGCGCGCAGCGATTACCACGCGGTGCAAAGTAGCCCGATGGCTGCCACCTATGCGCCGCTGGAAACCAAGCAGGCCGGTGACGCCCTGACCCTGGCCGACAACGCTGCGGAACAACATGCCAGCCAGGAGAAGATTGACCAATTGGCCTACGTCGCGCAGCAAAAGATTTCGCTAACCCGTGAAATCATCAAGCAGAAATCGGCCGAGGCAGAAATCGCCCAGGCCGGCAAGCAGCGCGACCAGATGCTGCTGGAGCAGCGCACTGCTGAAGCCGACAAGTCCAAGCTCAATGCCCAGATTGCACGCAACGAAGCCAGCGACGCCAAACGCAACACCCAGCTGGCGCAGAACGATGCCGCCAACGCCCAGCGCAACACCCAACTGGCCTTGAACGAAGCCGCCAAGGCCAAGCAGGGCGCACAGGTTGCACAGGCCGATGCCGCCGGTGCCCAGCGCCTGGCGCAGGAGGCCCAGGCCCGCAGCGCCCAACTCGAAGCCCAGCTCAGCGAGTTGGCCGCCAAGAAGACTGCGCGTGGCGATGTCATCACCCTGGGTGACGTGCTGTTTGGCACCGACCTGGCGCGCCTGAACGCTGACGGCATGCGCAACGCGCAGAAGCTGGTCACCTTGCTGCAGGACAACCCGCAGCGCACCGTGTTGATTGAAGGCTTTACCGACAGCACCGGCAGTGCCGCCCACAACCAGGACCTGTCCGAGCGCCGCGCCAATGCCGTGCGCAGCGCGCTGGTGGAAATGGGTGTGGCGCAGGAGCGCATTGCGATCCACGGCTATGGCGAAGAGCTTCCGGTGGCCGCCAACGACACCGCCGCCCACCGCCAGCTCAACCGCCGCGTGGAGATCGTGCTGTCGGATGACAAGGGCAGCGTTATCCCCCGCTAGGCACACCCGATAAGCCCGCTTGCCCAGCAGCACCATGCAAGGCGTCAGCGCTTTGCCCATCGCCAGCCTAAGAGCCTGCTGGCGGGTGCTGTGCCAGGTCGCCCGGTGCTGGCTGGAAGACTATGTGCCCAGCATGGGCGCGGCCCTGGCCTACTACACCATGTTCTCGCTGGCCCCCTTGCTGCTGATCGTGGTGTCGGTGGCCGGGTTGGTGTTTGGTGAAGACGCGGCACGTGGCGAAATCGCCGCCCAGCTCAGCGTGCTGATGGGCGAGCGCAGTGCCGCCGCTGTGCAGGATTTGCTGGCCAGCGTCAAACAACCGGGGCAGGACGCCTCGTTTTCACTTCTGGGGCTGGTGCTGTTGATTGCGGGCGCCACCACCGTTTTCGGTGAACTGCAGGACGCGCTGGACCGCATCTGGCGCGTGCCTGCCAGCACCGCCCGCAGCGGCTGGATCACGCTGCTGCGCACCCGCTTGCTGTCCTTCGGCATGGTGCTGGCGATAGGCTTTTTGCTGGTGGTGTCCCTGGTGGCCAGCACCGCCCTGGCGCTGCTGGGGCGCTGGGGTGCACCGCTGTTTCAGGGCTGGTATGCACTGGCCGCCAGTGCCAATGCGCTGGGCAGCCTGGTGCTGGTGGCGGTGATGTTTGCGCTGATCTACAAGGTCATGCCGCGTGCCCGCGTGCAGTGGCGCGATGTCTGGATCGGGGCTGTGTTTACCGCTGCGCTGTTTATCTTCGGCAAGTTTGCCATCGGCTGGTACGTCGGCCAAAGTGGTGTGGCCTCGGGCTTTGGCGCTGCCGGGTCGCTCCTGGTGGTGTTGCTGTGGGTGTATTACTCGGCGCAGATATTCTTGATCGGGGCTGAATTCACCTGGGTCTATGCCAACACCTATGGTTCGCGCCGGCCGAAAGAAGTCCTGCAACGCAACGGTGCCAATGGAGATAGCGATCTAAGCGACATCTGAGCGCGGACCAACCGCAACTACTTTCCCAAAGTATTCACAAATTGATCGTACATGGCGTCAACCGCGCGTGAGCGCTGTGAAACCTTGCTGCGGAATACGGCAACATCCATGGAGCCCAATGCAGGCAGTTCAAATTCCTTGGGCAGGTTCTGCAGCGGTTGCAAGGTGGCGGGAACACTGCAACGGGTCAACACGGCCACAGCGAGCCCACTTTCCACGGCCGCCACCTGGCCGGCCAAGCTGGAGCTGTGATAGACCACACGATAGGTTCGCCGCCTGGCGGCCAGCGCCGCCAGAACCTCGGCTCTGGCCAGGCTACCGGATTCGTAAACCGCAATCGGCAAGGGATTCTTGCGCCAGACTTCAAACTGAGGTGCACCCACCCAGACCAGCGGCTCCTGAAACAACAGCTTGCCGCGCTGGGGCTTGTCCCGTGAAACCAGCGCCAAATCAAGATCACCACGCACCACCTTGGGTATGAGCGATGTGGACTGCTCGCAGGTCAATTCAATCTCCACACCATGGTGACGGCCGGCAAAACTGCGCAGCACAGGCGTCAGATAGACAGACGCATAGTCATCCGGCACGCCCAGGCGTATGCGACCTTCAAGTTGGGGGCCGAACACCGCAGCGTGGGTCTGTGCCTGCAACTCCAACATCCGCCGCGCGTAGGAAAGCAACTCGGCCCCGGCGGCCGTAATTTCCATATGGCGCGGGCCACGCAAGAGCACCGGCTTGCCCAACACGCTCTCCAGTTTCTTGATCTGCATGCTCACGGCCGATTGCGAACGGTGCAGCAAGGGCGCTGCCGACGAAAGGGAGCCCGCATCCACGACCGCCACAAAGGCGCGCAACCAATCGATTTGAAAGTCCGGGTACTTCATAGCGGCAACCAATCATTCGATAAACAAATACTAAGTGTTCGAACTATGCACTTTACAGAAAACCCGGCATCCGTGAACATGGCCGCATGCAGACCAAGACCACCATGACCAGCCCTTCCCCTGACGCTGCGCACGCAGTGAGCGAACGACAGGGCCTGTGGCTGATGGTGGCAGGTGGCGCACTGCTAGGCACCATTGGCGTATTCGTGCAAGAGGCCGGCCAGCACCCGCTGATCACGGTCTGGTTTCGCTGTGCCTTTGGTGCGGTGGCGCTTCTCCTTTGGAGTGCGGCTACCGGCAAGATGAAAGACCTGCGGCTGGGCGGACGCAGCCTTGCCGTGGCCTGTGCAACCGGATGCCTGATGGTCTTGAACTGGACCATGTTCTTCGCTGCCATTCCACGCACCTCGATTGCGGTCGCCACCGTGGTGTTTCATATTCAACCGATTTGGGTCATCCTCTTTAGTGCCATCTTCCTGCGCGAACCGGTTACCAAAGGCCAATGGATTGCCACGCCGGTGGCCTTGTGCGGGCTTGCACTTACCACCGGTTTGCTGGACGACATGGCGTCGGCCCGACCGGCCAGCAATGAGTACGTCCTCGGCTTGTTGCTATGCCTTGGTGGCTCCTTAAGCTACGCCGGTGTCACCTTGCTGGCCAAGTCAAAGCAAGTCATCAGCCCTTTCACGTTGTCGTTCTGGCAGTGCGGCGTGGGCACCGTGGTGCTGGCATGGGCGCCATTTGCTTTGGGGTGGCCCCAGCAACCCTCCGCATGGGTCTGGCTTGCAGGTCTTGGCGTTATTCACACCGGCCTTGCCTATGTGATTCTGTTTGCCGGTATGGCAAGGCTGGCCCTCGGACAGATTGCCGTGCTGCAATTTGTTTATCCACTTGCCGCGGTGTTGTTTGACTGGGGCATTTATGGCACCCGCCTGAGCTTGTTGCAAATCATCGGCGTTGTCGTGATGGGCGCTGCGGTCTGGACCATCAGAAAGCCGGGTCGCTAGCAGAGTCAAACTGATGCCTGGCAATGAGGGGACCTCAGTAGGGGGCATCTTCCACACATGCCACTGTCCGTGAATCCGCCTGCCGAAGATCAATCGAGCAAGGCCAGGATGTCCTGATGCAGAGCGCGGGCGATATCGACACCGTGGGCCAGGCTGCTCGCACGCGCGGTGTAGCGGCGCTCGGAGGGCAATCGCGCGCCCTGGCCGGTGATGGCCTGCAGGAGCTGTTCGGCGCTGGATTGGTCGGTGGCCGGGTCGCGCCCGGAAAAAAACCGGGGGTCAAAGGCCATGATCAATTCGCCGTGACGTGGCGCACCGCCGGGGTGACCGTCCAGCGCGAGCGATTCGCTGCTGGTCAGGTCGCCCAAAAGCGGGCCGGCCATCAGTTCAATCATGGTGGAGAGGGCAGAGCCCTTATAGCCACCAAATGTGAGCATGGCGCCGCGTTGCAGGACGGTGGCCGCATCGGTGCACGCTGCCCCGAATTCATCAATGCCCCAGCCTTCGGGCAGGGTGCGTCCGCTTCGGCGATAGAGGTCGATCTCGCCCCGCGCGACGGCACTGGTGGCGAAGTCAAAAACATAAGGGTTGCCATTGGCGCGCGGCCAGCCGAACGCAATCGGATTGGTACCAAACACAGGCAACTTGCCACCGGCCGGCGCTACGCAGGTGTGGCTGGGCGTCATGATCAGCGCACACAAACCGGCCTGCGTGAGATGCTCCACCTCCGGCCAGAGTGCCGAAAAATGCAGACAGTTGTTGATGACCAGTGCGGCAATGCCGGTGCTGCGCGCTTTTTCAATCAGCAATGCGCTGCCCACTTCAAACGCCAGTGGCGAGAAGTTGCACTGTGCATCGACCGCGACCACAGCAGCCGATCGATGTTGCACCACCGGCAACGCATCGCGCACGACTTTGCCTTCGCGCACAGACTGCGCACACATGAGCAAGCGAAACAGTCCGTGCGAGTGGCAGTGGTCGCGTTCGCCTGCAGTCATGACGCGGGCCATGGCCTGTACCTGGGCTTCGATGATGCCGTGGTGGCGCAGCACGCGCAAAGCGAGCGCGCTGACTTCATCAAGCGAAAGGTGAACCGTGTCGCCAGCAGGGCCGCTCATCGCGAGGACCTGAGGAACTCAGCGGTTTCAGGAAGCTGCGGGTCGTCGATAACTTGCTGCGGTGTCCCGATTTCGTGGATCACTCCATCACGGAAAAAAGCCACCCGGTCGGATACGTCACGCGCAAAGCGGATTTCGTGGGTGACCAAAATCATGGTCATGCCTTCGTCCGAGAGCATGCGCAAGGTATCCAGTACTTCGCCCACCAGTTGAGGGTCCAGCGCGGAAGTGACTTCGTCAAACAGCATGTAGTCCGGCGACATGGCCAGCGCGCGGGCAATGGCCATGCGTTGCAACTGTCCGCCCGAGAGCTTGCCCGGAAAGACTTTGAGCTTGTCCTTCAAGCCCACATGGGTGAGTTGTTTGACCGCAAGCTCTTCGGCCTGTGCGTCGCTCAGACCGCGCACTTTACGCGGAGCCAGCATCACGTTTTCCAGCACAGTGAGGTGCGGAAATGCATTCCACTGCTGGAACACGATGCCGATGCGCTGGCGCAGCGTATTGAGGTTGGTGCTAGGGGAGTGGACGTCGGTGCCGTCGACGCGAATGGTGCCGCGCTGAATGGGTTCCAGGCCATTGATGCACATCAGCATCGTGGACTTACCTGAGCCCGAACCGCCGATCACCGAGATGACCTCGCCCTTGTTCACCGTCATGCTCACACCTTTGAGCACTTCGAGCTGTCCGAAGGACTTGTGTACCTGGTCGATTTCAATCATTTTCCTGCCATCCTTTTTCCACCCACTGACCGACACGGGCAATGCCCCAACTCATGATGTAGTACATCAGCCCGGCGATCGACAGGACCAGTATCGGCTCCTGAATACGGGTGACGATGGACTGCGATGCACGCAACAATTCCATGATGCCGATCCACAGCACCAGCGAGGTGTCTTTGACTACGCCCAGTGTGAGATTGATCCAGCCCGGAAAGCTGACGCGCGCGGCCATGGGCATGACGATGTAGCGCAGCGTTTGCCCGTAGCTCAGACCCAGAGAACGTGCAGCGCGCACCACATTGGTCGGCACTGCCAATACGCCGCCGCGTATCACTTCGGTGCAGTACGACGCACAGTAAATCCCCAGCACCAGACAGCCAATGGAAAAGGCCGTCCAGTTAATGCCAGCGATGCTGTTGAAGGAATTGAACAGAACGAACTGGATCAGCAAGGGCACGCATCGGAACACGTCCAACAGCCAGCCCAAGGGTGCGCTGCTGCGCGGAAACACCGCACGAACAAGGCCGAAGATCGCACCCGCCAGCGTGCCGATCAACATGGCCCACAACGTCAGCTGCAGGCTGACCCAGGCGCCTGCCAGCATGAATTGCAGGTCGGAGAGAGTGAAGTCGGTACTTAGCATGGTGCGGCTTAGTAGCGGAACAAACGCCACCCCAGCAGGCGCGATGTGACCATGATGGCTTTGGCCAGAAGGTAGTAAATCGCGGCAGCAATCATGAAGAATTCGAACGTGCGGAAGGTCAACACGTTGTAGGCCTGCGTGACACCTGTGAGGTCGTTGTTCAGGCCCACCACCACGCCCAAGGAGGTCATCAGCATGGCCCAGACCATCTGGTTGGTCATGGGATAAAACACAATGCGCAGAAGTTGCGGCACGACGATCAGCCTGTAGGCCTGGAACGCGCTCATGCCGAGTGAACGGGCGGCGCGCACCTGGGTGTGGGGAATCGCTTTGAGGCCACCCCGGAAGTTTTCGGTCAGGTAGCCTGCGTTGTTAAAGGTAATGCCTGCCAGCAACGCAAATGCGGAACTGAGATGGATGTCAAACGCGCCCAGTCCAAAGTACAGCATATAGATTTGGAACAGCGCGGGCGTGTTGCGCGCCACAGAGACCCAGGCGTTGGCAAAATAGCGCAGCGGTGCCTGCCGGGCGGTCTGCATGGCCGTTAATGCCAGCGCAATGAGGACGCCAAACACCATGGACAACACCGTGGTCTGCAGCGTGTACCAAGTGCCCATCAGCATGTCGGGCAACGCCTTGAAGGCAGCGATCCATCGAAAAGAGTAGTCAAATTCCATAGCTGCACACTGCCTTATGCCGGGGCGCTGATTGCTTGATCGTGACCCGCCAGCCACACAGGCAAGGCCCCAGGCGCCTGGCCGGTACAGGCCGTTTGTGCGCAGGCGGCCAATGAGCCAAAGTGCACCTGGCGTCCGGTCAAGCCGGGCGCGTAGTGCGCGTACTTGCCCGAATTGGTCATGATGACGCGCGACGCGATGGGCACCACCGGTTCTTCCAGCATGCACCAGCAGGTGTCGGTAATCAGATTCACGCCAAAGGCTTCGAGCAGCGCAATATCACCATTGGCGCGGGCTTGCTCTTTGACGGCACGCCCCAGTGTCAGCACCGTTTGCGTGCCTGCATGGGGCTGGCGACCTTGCAGAAGTTGGGCCAGTACGTGGCACTCGTTCGCGGAAAAATGTGGATTGCCCAGTGCGACCAAGTCGACGTGCGGTTCGGTCGAACTGCTTAGTTCGCGCCATGCGCCTTGCAGGTCTTCCAGCGTGACGTCAAAGGACTGGGCAGGCGCTTTACCACCCAGCGCTGCTGCGGTGTTGGGCGCCTCGGGGGTGACCCCAACGATATGGAACATGGGCGCTGCGCTGCTGGTGGCAAAGGCGGCACCAAAGGCTTTGAGGTCGTCCTTGGACGGCGCGGAATTTTCCAGGCCGCAGAGCACCGGTATGTTGGTACCGCAAAGCAGGCCAACGTGGTAGCCCAGCAAGGGATAGTAGGAATCATCCGCTCCCAGTGGGGCGGGCACCTGGATGCGCAGTGTGGCGTGACGGTTGCCGGGCAGGTGGCAACCGGCCTTGGGTGCGCGCCCTGTCAGGGCGATACAGATGTCCAGAAAATCGGCGTACTTGGCGGTATAGGCGCCCAGCACGCTATTGGCGTAGACCACCGCGTTGGATTCGGCCCAGACGATTTGATCGCCGGCCACGGGCGCGGTATCGAGCAGGTACGGGGCGCAGGTGTAACTCGCTTGCGCACCCATGTCCACATAGGCTTGGCCCAGGGCGCTTGCGGCCTCGCCAAAGCCGGGGTCGATTCCCAGCGCACGCCAGCGGCGTTGGTCTACGGATATCGAATTGAGGGTGGTCGGCACCTTGA
Organism: Burkholderiales bacterium; assembly: GCA_947447845.1. Next base: position 11,623 of record CANFNO010000008.1, read on the forward strand.
CCTGTGCGCCCCAGGCAACCAGCTGCTGCGCAAAGCGCAAACTGGCCGAGCCGGTGTAAATGCAGCCGTCGATATGGGCTTGCACGATATCTATGAGTTCGGTCGCGCCTTGCAAGCGCGCCATGCGCAAGACGATTTCCATGGCCACCTGGCGTGCTCTGCCCTGGCCACCCGCGACTATCTCCTGGTCTTGCGGACTTAGGTGCATCGCACTCGCGGCCATAGCGAGCGGGGCGGCGTCAGAAGGCTTCTCTTTGTCCGTTGCCGGTACCGGTAAGGCGTGGTCGCTCAATCTCACGCGCCCATCCGCCTGCACATCGGCCCAGGCCGCATGGCGTATGTTTGCAAACGCGGCACTGCCTACGCTGACCACCGGCAGGGAGCAGCCAAACACCAGTTCGGCCACGATGGCACCCAGGGCCAGGATTTCGTCAGCTTGCTCAAGCACCAGCGCCGCCGGGCCGTTGCCGTTGAGGATGACTTCCATCAACACGCTGCTGCCGGTACAGGAGCCGCGTCCGTTGGGAATGGCAAGCACTTTGCCGGTAATGTTTTTTCCGCTCAGCGGGTGGTGCCGGTCGATGACTTCGCCAGTCGTCGGTTGGACCCCACCCCAAAAACTAAGTGCGGTGTCACTGAACAGCACCGGCCCCTGAGCCAATCCAGAGGTGAGCGCTTCGCCTTGGATGATTTGTGCGTTCATATCAGACTCCAATGGGTGCGCCTGCAAAAAGTATGCTTGCCTTTTTAGCAGGCGCCGGACTTGCTCAGTAGTAAACGCCGGGGATGGTCAGGTCAGGTGCCTTGCCTTCGCCAACCCACTTTTTATACAACTCTGCATAGCGTCCTGTGCGCACTTGCTGGTTAACAAACAGGTTGAGGTAATTGATCAGTCCAAACTCACCGCGTGGTGCCACCAGAGAAACATAGTCAATCGGATACGGTGCATTGCCACCCACCTTGAGGCGCTTGTCGTATTTGCCCGACTTGATGGAGGCAAATGCCACGGTAGAAGTTGCCACGGTTGCATCGATCTTGCCTTGGCTGACAGCCAGAATAGTGTCCGCCTGGGTCGGGAAGGCCAGGAAACTACCCTTCTTGTCATTCCACTCTTTCACGTCTTTTTCAAGGGCAATGGCTTCGTAGGTGCTCACGGTGTTGCCAACCGGGTGGCCTTTGAGGTCAGCGTAGTTTTGAATCTTCTTGTCGTCACGGGTCAGCACGACCATGGTGAAGGCAAAGTAGGGAATGGACATTCCCACAGTCTTGGCGCGCTCCAGTGTGTCAGACGTAGAGCCGACAACAATGTCCACGCGGTTGGAGACCAACGCGGGAATACGGTCGGCAAACGGTGTTTCCACAATTTCGGATTTGACGCCCAGCACTTTGGCCAGGTCATTGCAATAGTCCACATCAAAGCCGATGGGATTGTTGCTGCTATCGCGTGAGCCCATAGGTGGAAAGTCGAGCACCACGGCGCAGCGCAATTTGCCCGATTCAAGGATGCTGTCAAGTTTGTCTTTGGCGAAGGCCATGGGGCCGGCGCACAGCAAAGCAGAACCAACAGCCAGTACCGCGAGAGATTTCATCTTCATAAAAGCACCTCCAAAAAAATGTGAACCTAACTTAAACACAGGGGACTTGCGCATATGCAGCCTTACCGGCGGCACTCAATGCTCAGGGAACGGACTGTCGATGCGCACGGCGCGTGGCCACAGCGGTATTGGCGATAGTCCAGACAAATATCAGCGTAAAAATTGGTGGTTGCAGCGAAAAATATGCATTTCCTGCGGCAACTTTTCATGGCCAGATCCTCCAAGTATTTGGCATGCATATGACCTTAATATCTCGTTAATATATTTGCAATATGCACGACTATAGGACGGTTTCAAGCAATTTTTCATAGGGTTTTTACGGGGCCACGTCACTGAAATTTGACCCAAAAAATTCACTAACGTGAGCCGCCTCAATCACCCCATTCCCCGCTATTTAGACGTCCAATGGGGTGTTCAACACTGGGCGAGCGCATTCCAACTTATAGGGGTCAAGATGATGACGCTAGGATTCATAGGAACCGGAACCATTACAGAGGCCGTAGTCAGAGGGCTTTGTCACCAAAGTTTGCCCAAATGCACCATCACGGTGTCTCCGCGAGGTGCAGAGAATGCAAAGCGCCTTGCCCAAACTTTCGACAACGTGCGAATCGCAGCCAACAACCAAGATGTTGTCGATAGCTGCGACATCGTGTTTTTGGCGCTTCGACCGCAAGTCGCGGAGCCGGAGATACGCGCTCTGCATTTCAAGACCAATCAGCGTGTGGTCAGCTTCGTCTCAACCCTATCGCGTGAGCTGCTCCAGTCCTGGGTGTCGGTGCCGATTCAAATCACCCAAGCGGTGCCTTTGCCCTTTGTTGGTGTGCGCCTCGGAACAACAGTCATATACCCACCAAATCCGGATGTTGCTGCCTTGTTCAATCAGCTGGGAACCTCAGTGGAAGTGTCAGATCCGGCCGAACTTGAATTGCTGCAAACAGCAAGTGCGCTGATGGGGACTTATTTCGGACTCCTTGAGAAGGCATCGGAATGGCTGCAAAGCAAAGGACTACAAAGCGAAGACGCAAATGCATACCTTAGGCAGCTCTATGCTGGACTGGCCAATGCATTGGCGACCAGCGACGAGCACTTCAGTGCACTGCGCAAAGAGTTCTCAACCAAAGGCGGCCTCAACGAACAACTGTTCGACGTCTTCTCGAGCCAGGGAGGGCTGACCGCGCTTCATAGCGGCCTGGATGCAGTGCTTGATCGCATTAAGAAGAATCGACCAGCCGCGATCATTGAGACGCCGGGCAACTTGGGCTAGTCGCTGACATTGGCGCTCTGTTGCATGTGGCAAATTGGCTACTCAGTTGCACCCGTAATATTGTTCGGGTAACGTTAGCCACCCTTTCCAAAAATAAAACGCACCGATGAATACGCTTCACATTGCACGCACTGGCCTCGCACGCCGCATCCTCAGTTCACCCCCGGCACGCGTCTTGGTACTCGGATTCATCCTGCTGCTGATGATGGGTCTGAACTCTGATGTGATGACCAGCTATGCAGGAGAGCCGGTCAAGGCTGTTACACATATCGTGGCGATGGCTATCTCTGGCTTCGCGGTATAGATAGGTTACGCACAGTTCGTCGAGCAACGTGAAGTCTCCGAACTGGCTTTGCCCGGCTTAGGCCGTGAACTCGGCGTCGGCCTCCTCGTAGGCGCAGGCCTATACACCACCTGCGAGCTTATTCTGATGGCCCTCGGCAACTACCGCATCACTGGCCTGAACCCGTTGAGCTACATGATCCCGGCGATCGCCATGGCCCTGAGTTCGAGTGTCTTCGAGGAGCTGTTGTTCCGCGGCGTGCTGTTCCGCTCGGTCGAAACGTGGTTGGGCAGCTGGGCTGCCCTGGTGGTGTCTTCGCTCGTTTTCGGGCTCACCCACTTGATGAACCCGCAAGGCACGCTTGAGGGCGCGCTGTTCATCTCCGTCGAGGCCGGCATCCTGCTGGCCGCGGCCCTCATGCTGACGCGCCGGCTGTGGCTAAGCATCGGCTTTCACATGGCTTGGAACTACACGCAGTCAGCCATATTCTCGGGCATTGTCTCCGGCAACGAGGCCCAGCAGGGCCTGATCCGGTCGACCATGAAAGGCCCCGACTGGCTTACCGGGGGCAGCTTCGGCGTCGAATCTTCCGTGCTGGCACTGGTCGTTTGCACCACGACCGGAATCGTGATGTTGGTCATGGCGGTAAGGCGCGGAAAAATCGTTCCACCGATTTGGAAACACCCGGCCTGAATACGGTTACCAAATGCGTGCGCGCTTGGCGGGCTCTAGCCACATCGGATCCCCTGGCTTGGTGCCAAACGCTTTGTGAAAGGCGTCCAGATTGCGCAGCGGCCCAAAGCCACGCAAGAAACCCAGGGCGTGGTAATCCGTAGCAGCCAGCAGGCGAATGCGTTCCGTGCGCGCTTTGTAGGTCCACAACTGCGCCCAGGCCACAAAGCAACGTTGGTCGGTGGTCAGGTCATCCACTTTGGGTAGTTGTTTGCCATTCAGCGCGCGGTTCAGGGCGGCGTGGGCCAGCGTGATGCCACCCAGGTCGGCGGTGTTTTCGGTCAGCGTCAGGCTGCCGCTTTGGGCCAGGTCGGGCAGCACCTTGAAGCCATCAAACTGGTCGACTAGCAACTGCGTGCGGGTCTTGAACTCACTGCTGGCTGCGGGCGTCCACCAGTTGCGCACATTGCCCACCGCGTCGAAGCGGCTGCCGTTGCTGTCAAAGCCGTGTGTTAATTCATGACCGATCACTGCGCCTATGGTGCAGTAGTTCACAGCCATGTCAGCACCCGGAATATAGAACGGCGGTTGCACGATGGCCGCTGTGATGTCGATGCCGTTGTAGGTGGGGTTGTAGGCCGCGTTGACAGCGGTCGGCGTGGTGTACTTTGGCGAGTTGAAACGCTCAACTTTGGCTGGCAACGGCAGCTTGTCCAGCTCACGTTTGAGCATGAAGGCAGCAACGCGCTGGTTGTTTCCCAGGTGGTCGTCAGCGCGGATATCGATGCTGCTGAAGTCGATCCAGCTATTGGGGTAGCCCACCTGCACGTCCACACGCGACAGCTTTTCCAGGGCCGCTTTGCGGGTGGGTTCGTCCAGCCAGGGGTTGGCGCGCAACCGCAACTCAAACTCTTTGCGAATGAGCCCAACCATCTCCGTAATTTCGCGGCGGGTGGATTCAGGGAAATAGGTCTTGACGTACAACTGAGCCAACGGATGGTAAAGCTGCATGGCGATGGCATCCACCGTTTGCTCCTCGCGAGGCTCGGTGCGCACCAGTTGATCGCGCTGGCGTTGGTATTCGTCGGCCATGCCAAACCACGGCTGCCCAAGGAAACCTGCGTTGGCCGACAGCACCGACCATTGCAGCAAGGCTTGTATGTCTTCTTTGGGGCGGGTGCTGATCAGGCGGTTGAGCGTCTTGATGCCTTCAAGGTCGTGCACCTGAATACGCGTTGCGGGGTCGATGTTCAGTTGCTTGAGCATTTCAACCAGATCGACAGCCGGGATCAGCGCCTGTGCTTCGGCCAGGGTCATGATGTTGTAGGTACGCGCCGGATCCCGCGTTTGCAAGGGGGTAAGCCGGGGTGCCATCAACTCGGCTTCCATGGCGAGGATGGTCTTGGCGTGCCCGGCAGCCACTTCATCACTTTGACCGCTCTGGCGCAACATGCGGGTGATGTAGTCGACATAGAGATCGCGGATGCGCTGGGCGGCCGGGTCGGTGTATTGGGTTTGCTCAAGCTGGGGGCCACCGGGCATCAGCGCCAGGACCAGGCGGGTGTTGTCTTTGATGTCGGTTACGGGCCAGGTCAGCACCAGCGGTGCACCACCTTTGGCCAGTTGATCTGCCGAGAAGCGCGCCAGTTCCAACGGACTGGAGGCTGTTAGCGCCTGCGCCAAGTCAGCCTTCAAGGAATCCAGCCCCAACTGATCCTGGCGGGTAGTGTCCATAGCGGCACGGTAATAGTCGCCCACCTGCTGCTCGGGACTGCCCTTGGCATAGCCGCCCTGGCCGGCGCGCAAAGTGATGTTGAGCAGTTGGTGCTTTAGCGCGGTCTTGAGCAAGGCAAAGCCACCTATGTCAGTTTGCGAATCCGGAATCGTCAGACTGTTGAGCCAGTTGCCGGTGGCGTAGGCATAAAAGTCTTTGCGTGGGCTGACCGACTTGTCTATGTGGCTGGGTGAGTAGCCCAGGGGCCCCACTGGCAGCACCGCGGCGGCTGGGGTGGCGCGCTCGATGACCGGTGCAAGCTCGGGTTTGTTGGCGTCAGCTGCGAGCGCCAGCATGGGCGCGCCCAGCAACAGCGCGGTCAGAGTTTTGAGCGTACGCCCTTGCACTTGAAAATACGCATCTTTCATACGTTGATCACTCCAAAGTTAAAGCATTCAGTTAGTTTTAAATGGTGTTGCACAGCGGTGGATTTATTCGCTCTGGATTGGTCCACGGCTTTGCGCATCCGAGTCGTACCAGGTATCTTCGCCCTTCAGGCGGCGGTCGCCCTGGATCGTGTAGGTGATGAATTTGTCTTTGAAAACCAGCGCACCATCGCTGCGTTTGGCTTTGACCACCTTGCCGTTCACCCACACTCTTTCTTTTGCATCAATGCGGATTTTGGCGACGGTCGCGCCTTCGGTGCCTGTGGCAATCCAGTTGCCCGTGTAGGGCGAGACACCCGCTGCCGAACTGCCAGCCGTTGTCGCCGCTGCAGGAGTTGATGCGACGCCCGCTTGTGCTGCAGTAGCCAGTTTGGCATTCTCGGCTTTGGTTTTGTGGATATCACAGCCCTGGAGTTCGGTGACCTGGGTGCAACCCGAGCGTTCCAGTTGCTTGGCGTATTGCGCGTTGATCGCGTGCGATGGAGCGATATATATCAGAGCCAGGGCAGGTGCAAACAGGAGCAGTGGGCGCATAGGTTTAGCCTGTAGTTTGAATATAAAAGTAGTTTTGACGGTGACAATTCGTGAATATTACCTGCCTTGCTAGGTAAGATTGACCGCGTTTTTTATGTGTCATGATTTTTCCTTGCCTGAAAGAACTTCCGCATGAACCCTCTGCCTATCTCTATTTTTCAACGCGTACTACTGGTGCTTGCGCTGCTTGCCTTAAGCGCCTGTGCATCAAACCCAGCACGACCCAGCCGCGCCGAATTCGGGTCTGCGTGGCAGTCCGTTAGTTGCAAGACTTTTGACGTGCCCGACGCCATTGCTGTAGACGCGGATTGTGGCTACGTCACAACGCCCGAGCAGCA
>CANFNO010000009.1 GCA_947447845.1 Burkholderiales bacterium
CATAGACGACCTATGGATTTCTGGAAGCGGTCAATCGCTGGCGGTTAAGAATTATGCGAGTGCGAAGCGAGCATTCTTTCGTGAACGGTCATACGGGGCATAGGAACATTGGTCCGATCATGAATAAGGAGTGACCACACGATCTGATCATTGTTCAATGGGTTGGGGTTGAAAGCCGCCTTTGTCTGCGGCGGCAAAAATCAACTTATCAATCTAGGGTTCGGCACATTAGATTCAGGACTTACAGAAGTTCAAATTGCTCGCCCTATTGTTGTCATTGCTGAAACTTGACTAGTCATAGCACCGGCTATGACATTGGTGTTCTCTATGCACTTGGCTAAACCAAAAAGTGACCGTCGCCTCAATACCAAAGACCTCTTGTGGAATGAAATATGGGCATATTTGTTAGGACTCGTTCCATCGACCAGCAATGTTTTTCAGCAAGGTGTTGACAGCCGCCAATTGGCGATTGCGCAACGTCAACAGTGTAGCCTCGGCATTAAGCGCGGAACTCTGTGCGGCGCTGACGTTGATGTAGCTAACGGTGCCAGCGCGATACTGCGCGGTCACGATGTCCAGATTGCGCTGCGCCGATTGCAGCGCATCGGTTTGCGAATTCACCTCGTCTTGCAGGCGATTCGCCAGCACCAGGTTGTCTTCCACTTCCTGCAGCGCGGTCAGCACCAACTGTCGGTAGCTGGAGGTAACTTGCTCGGCAATCGCTCGCGCCTGGACGCTGGCCTGTTTGCGCACGCCGCCATCCAGAATGGATTGCGTCAACCCCACGCCCGCATTCCACAACAGGTTCGGTGCACTCAGCAAATTGGCAATCGAATTCTGACCATAGCCCGCGCTGGCTGAGAGGCTGAGCGTGGGGAAGAGTGCTGCGTCGGTGACGCCAATCTGCGCATAAGCGGCCTTGACGCGTTCGCTCGCGGCCGCGATGTCGGGCCGACGCGCCAGCAAGGTTGATGGCAGCGATGCCGGGACGGCCACGGCAGCCGGTAACGTTGCAGTAGGCGGCAAGCTGAAACTGGAGGGCGGAACGCCCAACAGCACCGCCAGCGCGTGTTCCAGTTGCGCGCGCTGCGCGATAGCATCGGCCAGTTGAGTTTGCGTGCTGTTGAGTTGGGTTTTGGCTTGCAGCACGTCTGTCAGGCCCGCAACGCCCGCGTTGTAGCGCACCTGGGTCAGCTCCAATGACCGTTGGTAGGCCAGCACATTGCGTTGCAGCAATTCTTGCTGTACCTCGGCTGCACGCAACGAAAAATAGCCCTGTGCCAACGAGGCCTGGACCGACAAGCGGGCAGAGGCCAGGTCGGCTTCTGAAGCGTTGAAGGTCGCTTGCGCGCCCTGCGTTGCCATCGAAAGGCGGCCCCAAAGGTCCAACTCCCAAGTCGCATTGGCGCTCAGCGCCACGTTGTTGCTGGGGTTCTCTGCAGCGTTTGACGTTGCGGTGTAGGCACGCGTGCCGTTCAGTCCGGCGTTGAGCGTGGGGTAGACGGCGCTATGGCTGGCGTCCAGCGTGGCACGGGCGGCGGTGAGTTGGGCCATTGAGACCTTCAGCGTTTCGTTGCCAATGACGACGCGGCGCTCCAGCTCGTCGAGCACCTGGTCCTGGAACAGGGTCCACCATGCATCGGGTACTGGTTGCGCTCCAGTTTCTGAAGCGGGTAACGCCTCCTTGAACTGCGCCGGTGCAGGGTCCGGTGTCGGCGGGTCGACGCGCGTAATGGCGCAGGCGCTGAGTACCAAGGTCACGGCTAATGCCAATAGGGTTTTAGGAGTGGGGTTCAGCATAGGGGTCTCATGCGGGTTCGCCGATTGCGGCAACAGAAGCAGCCACTGGGCGGGGGCGTTTGCTCTTCAGTCGGTCCATCAGCACATAGACGACGGGCGTGGTGTAGAGCGTCAGCAGTTGGCTCAGAATCAGGCCGCCGACGATGGCAATGCCCAGCGGCTGGCGCATCTCGGCACCATCGCCAGTGCCCAGTGCCAGCGGCACGGCGCCAAAAATGGCGGCCATGGTGGTCATCAGGATGGGGCGCAGACGCAGGCTGGCCGCACGGTAAATGGCAGAGGCTGCGCTGGCCTGCCCAGCGCGCTGCCGGGCGATGGCAAAGTCAATCATCATGATGGCGTTCTTCTTGACGATGCCGATCAGCAGAATCACGCCGATAAAGGCGATGATGGAAAACTCGGTGTTAAACAACATCAAGGCCAGCAGCGCACCGACCCCGGCCGAGGGCAATGTCGAGATGATAGTCAGCGGATGAATCAGGCTCTCATACAACATGCCCAGCACCAAGTAGATGGTGACCAGGGCCGCCGCAATCAGCATGGGCTGTGAGCCCAACGATTGCTGAAACGCATTGGCCGTGCCCTGAAAACTGCCGCGCACCGAAACCGGAACACCCGTCTGCAGCAGCGCGTTGTCAATCGCCGCTGTCGCATCCGACAGCGACACGCCCACCGGGAGATTGAAGCTGATGGTGGAGGCCGGTGTGCCGCTTTGGTGGTTGATGCTGAGCGGTGTGTTGGTGGTCTCGATCTTTGCAAAACTCGACAGTGGTACCTGCGCACCGCTCTTGCTGGTGACAAACAGTCGCGCCAGCATCTCGGGGCCCTGCAGAAATTCGGGGGCGAATTCCATCACCACGCGGTACTGGTTAAGCGGGTTGTAGATCACCCCCACCTGGCGCTGGCCAAAGGCGTCGTTCAGCGTGGTGTCCAGATTGCCCACCGTGACACCCAGGCGTGCTGCCGCATCGCGGTCGATCGTGATGGACGTTTGCATGCCTTTGTCTTGCTGATCGCTGTTGACATCGGCCAACTCCGGCAGTTTGGAAAGCGCCGCGCGCAGGCGGGGCTCCCAGGTGCGCAGGTCCTCCACCGCGTCGGCCTGCAAGGTGTACTGGTATTGCGCGTTGGACTGGCGCCCACCGATGCGAATGTCCTGCACCGGCACCAGGAATAGATTGGCGCCGGGCTCATGCGCCAGCTTGCCGCGTAATCGGGCTATCACGCCATCCACAGAAATCTGACGTTCGGCCAGGGGTTTGAGCGTGACATAAAAACTGGCGGAGTTGCGCTGACCACCGCCTGGGCCACCGCCACCACCACTTCCCGTGGAGCCGCTGACATTGACCACCGCCGGGTCGGCCATGACGATGGCGACGAATTTGTCGACCCGCGCCTGCATCATCTGGAAAGAGCTGCCCTGGTCGGCCTGCACACCACCGACGATGACGCCCGTGTCCTGTTGCGGGAAAAAGGTTTTGGGAATCGCCGCGTACAAATACACGTTGAGTGCCACCACCGCAACCAGCGAAAGCATGGCCACCGGTTGGTGGCGCAGCGTCCAGACCAGGCTGCGCCGGTAGCCTCGCGCCACGCCGCTGCCCACTTTTTCAATATAACGGCCCGCGGTCTGTAGCCAGCGCGTCGCCACCCGCAGCCACAGCCCGCGCTGGCGCGGCGGGATGGGCTCTGCGCGCTGGGGCCGCAACAACACCGAGGCCATCATGGGTGTGGTCGTCAGCGATACCAGCATGGACACCAGAATGGCCGACGACAGCACCACCGCAAACTCACGGAACAGCCGGCCCACGACGCCTCCCATCATCAGGATCGGGATGAACACGGCGATGAGAGAAATGCTGATCGAGACCACGGTAAATCCGATCTCGCGCGCGCCCTTGAGCGCTGCTTCGCGCGCGCTATAGCCCTGCTCGGTGTAGCGGGTGATGTTCTCCAGGACCACGATGGCATCGTCCACCACAAAGCCGGTGGCCACGGTGAGCGCCATGGCCGAGAGGTTGTCCAGGCTGTAGCCGCACAAATACATCACGCCCAGCGTGCCGGCCAGTGACACCGGCACCGCAACGGCGGGCAGCAAGGTGGCGCGCCAACTGCGCAGAAACAGCAGCACCACCAGTATCACCAGACCCACAGCAATCGCCAGCGAGCGCTCAACCTCACGCAGCGAGGCGCGTATGGTGGGCGTGCGGTCGCTGAGCACCTTGATGTCAATCGCGGCGGGTATTGACGCTTGCAGGCGCGGCAGAATTTCGCGCACGCGCTTCACAGTCTCGATGATGTTGGCGCCGGGCTCTTTCAGCACAAAAAGCGCAATCGCAGGCTTGCCATTGGCCACGCCGTAATTGCGCGTGTCCTGCACCGAATCGCTCACCTCGGCCACATCGCGCAGCCGCACCGCCGCGCCATTGCGGTAGCTGAGGATGACCGGCGCGTATTCGGCCGCAGTGCGGGCCTGGTCGTTGGCGCCGACCTGCCAGGCCTGGTTGCCGTCTTCCAGCGCACCCTTGGGCCGGTTCGCATTGGTGGCGGTGAGTGCCAGGCGAATGTTGTCCAGCGCAATGCCTTGCGCCGCCAGTTTGTCGGGGTTGAGTTCTACCCGCACGGCGGGCAGTGCGCCACCGCCCACGCTCACCTGGCCCACGCCCTCCACCTGTGCGATGCGTTGTGCCAGCACGGTGGAGGCAGCGTCATACATCTGGCCACGCGTCAGCGTGTCAGACGTCATCGACAGAATCATGATGGGCGCATCAGCCGGGTTCACCTTGCGGTAGCTCGGATTGCTGGGCATGCCAGTGGGTAGCAAAGTGCGCGAGGCATTGATGGCGGCTTGCACATCGCGCGCAGCACCATTGATATCGCGGTTCAAGGCGAACTGCAGCGTGATGCTGGTGGAGCCCAGCGACGAGCGAGAGGTGATTTCATTCACCCCGGCAATGCTGCCCAATACCCGCTCGAGCGGCGTGGCCACGGTGGCAGCCATGGTGTCCGGGCTGGCACCCGGCAGGGATGCGCTCACTGCGATGGTGGGGATATCCACCTGCGGCAGCGGCGCAATGGGCAGCAGCCAGAAGCACAGGGCACCAGCCAGACCCACGCCCAGTGTGATCAGCGTGGTGGCCACCGGCCTGGCAATGAAAGGGGCCGAGATGTTCATGGCTGCACATCAGCACGCCGTGCGCCACGCTGCTTCCAGCGTTGCGCCAGCTTGGCAAACTCCAGATATATCACCGGCGTGGTGAATAGGGTCAGTATCTGGCTGACGATCAGACCGCCGACCATGGTCACGCCCAGAGGATGGCGCAGTTCGTGTCCGGCACCCGTGCCCAACATCAGTGGCAAGGCACCCAATAGCGCGGCCATGGTCGTCATAAGAATCGGGCGAAAGCGCAGCAGGCAGGCCTGGTGGATGGCTGCGCGGGGCGACAGACCCTGTTCGCGCTCGGCATCCAGAGCGAAGTCAATCATCATGATGGCGTTCTTCTTGACGATGCCAATCAGCAGCACGATGCCGATGATGCCGACCACGCCCAAATCCTGCCTGGCAAGCAACAGCGCCAGCAGCGCGCCAAGGCCGGCCGATGGCAGGGTGGACAAAATCGTGACCGGATGGATGTAGCTTTCGTACAGCACACCGAGCACGATGTACATGGTCACCACCGCCGCCAGGATCAGCAGTAGCGTGCTGGAGAGCGAGTTGCGAAAGGCTTCGGCCGCGCCTTGGAAACTGGTCTCTACGCTTGGCGGAAAGTCCAGCTTGGCCTCTTCGGCCTTGATGGCATCCACCGCTGCACCGAGCGAAACGCCGGGTGCCAGATTGAAGGACACTGTGGTGGAGGGGAACTGCGCTACATGGTTGATGGACAAGGCAACGGGACGCTCGACAAACTGCGCGACCGACGACAGCGGCACCTGCACGGTGGATGTCACGCCATTGATATTGCTGCTGCCCGGCACATACAGTCCGTCTAGCGCGCCCATGCCTTTGCGGTACGGCGGGGCGGCTTCCAGCACCACGCGGTACTGGCTGGCTTGGGTGTAGATTGTGGAGATCAATCGCTGGCCGTAGGCGTTGTAGAGCGCGTTGTCGATGGACGCCACCGTCACGCCCAGTTTGCCCGCAGCCTCGCGGTTGATCTGCACATAGGCTTGCAAGCCCTGGTTCTGCAAATCGGTCGCCACGTCTTCAAGTTGCGACAGGGTTTGCAGACGCTCCAGCAGCCGATTGGTGGCGCTGGCCAGATCCTTGTCATCCGGCGAGCTGAGCAAGAACTGGTATTGCGTCTTGGAGATGCGGTCTTCAATACTTAGGTCCTGCACCGGTTGCATATAGGCGGCAATGCCCGGCACATGCGAGGTGGTTTCCGAGAGGCGATGGATGATCTCGCTGGCGTTGTGGCTGCGCTGGGCAAACGGCTTGAGCGTGATCTGCATGCGCCCGGTGTTGAGCGTCGGGTTGGCTCCGTCCACGCCGATGAAGGAGGCCAGATGGTCCACCTCCGGGTCCTTCAATATCGCGTCGGCCAGTGCCTGCTGACGCTCGCCCATGGCGGCGAACGAGGTGGTCTGCGGGCCTTCGGTAATCACCTGAATCAGGCCGGTGTCCTGCACCGGAAAGAATCCCTTGGGCACGCCGATATAGAGAAGGGTGGTAGCCACCAACGTTAGAGCGAACACGCCCAGCGTCCAGAACGGCCGGTGCAGCACCCAGTCCAGCGTGCGGCCATAGTTGGCCACCAGTGCATCAAAGGCGCGGCCGCTCCAGGCGCCCAGGCGGCTGTGCTTGCGCTCGACCTCGGGCTGCAACAGGCGAGCGCTCATCATCGGGGTGAGCGTCAGCGAGACCACCGCCGAGATCAGGATGGAGACCGCCAGGGTGATGGCAAATTCATGGAATAGTCTGCCCACCACATCGCCCATGAACAACAGCGGAATCAGCACCGCGATCAGCGATACGGTGAGCGAGATGATGGTGAAGCCGATCTGCTGCGAGCCCTTGAGCGCCGCCACCATGGGCGAATCGCCTTCTTCCACAAAACGGGCAATGTTTTCGATCATCACGATCGCGTCATCCACCACAAAACCCGTGGAGATGGTCAGCGCCATTAAGGTCAGGTTGTTGATGGAGAAGCCCGCCAAATAGATCACGCCAAAGGTGCCGACCAACGACAGCGGCACGGCCACGGCCGGAATGAGGGTGGCACGGGCGTTACGCAAGAAAAGAAAAATTACCAGCACTACTAGACCCACTGCCAGCAGCAGTTCGAACTCGGTGTCATCCACCGAGGCACGGATGGTGGTGGTGCGGTCGGCGATCACCTGCACATCCACGGAAGCGGGCAGCGTGGCTTGCAGGCGCGGCAGCAAGGACTTGACGCGGTCCACGGTCTGAATCACGTTGGCGCCGGGCTGGCGCTGCACATTCAGGATCACGGCGGTGGTCCGGTCCGACCAGGCGGCCAGGCGCAGGTTCTCGGCATCGTCCACGATCTGCGCCACGTCTTTCAGGCGCAGCGGGTTGCCGTTCTTCCAGGCAATGATCAGGTCCTGGTATTCGGCGGCGGATTTCAGCTGGTCATTGGCGTCAATGGTGGAGGCTCGCTGCATGCCGTCAAAGCTGCCCTTGGCCTGGTTCACATTGGCGGCAGCTATGGCAGAACGGATGTCGTCCAGCGAAAGTCCCACGCTGGCCAGCGTTTGCGGATTGGCCTGTATGCGCACGGCAGGGCGTCGGCCACCGGCAATGCTCACCAGACCGACGCCATCCACCTGCGACAGCTTGGGTGCCAGGCGGTTCTCGGTCAGGTCATGCAGTTTGATGATCGGCAGCGAGGGCGAGGTGATGGCAATGGTCAGCACCGGTGCATCGGCTGGGTTGACCTTGCTGTAGATCGGCGGCATGGGCAGGTCGGAAGGCAGCAGATTGCCACCCGCATTGATGGCGGCCTGCACCTCCTGCTCGGCCACATCCAGCGACAGGCCGAGCGAAAAACGCAGGGTGATGATGGACGCACCACCGGAACTGGTGGAGGTCATTTGGCCAAGGCCTGGCATCTGGCCGAACTGGCGCTCCAGCGGCGCTGTCACCGTCGTCGAAATGACGTCCGGGCTGGCACCGGGGTAGAGCGTGGTGACTTCGATGGTGGGGTAATCCACCTCGGGCAGAGCCGACAGCGGTAGCAGCCGGTACGCGAGTGCACCAGCCAGCAGAATCGCCAGCATCAGCAGCGAGGTGGCGACCGGCCGCTCAATAAAAATTCGTGAAGGATTCATGGCGCCGTTAGTTCGCCGCGCCGCCGGACTTCTCACGCTGGGCACGCATCTTCTCGCGCCAGGCCTGGCGTTCCTCCGGACTCATGGCTTTGATCTTTTCGCGCTCTTCGGGAGACAGGCTCTGGAAGAAGGCACGGCGGCGCTCGCCATCTGCGTCGGAGCCGTTGGCGGGCGCGTCCTGCGCAGTACCGTCGGTCGGCTTATGTCCTGCGCTGGATGCGGCTGCTTTTCCATCTGCTTCGCCATGGCCGGCGCTTGCAGCGGGCTTGCCGCCCGCAGTGGCCGTGCTTGCCGCGCCGGTTGGCGCGCTGGCGGCACTGCTCTTGCCATCTGCGCCAGGTTTGCCTTCGCCATTTGCGCCGCTCCATTTGCCGCCGCCATTTCCACCACCAGCACCGCCCTTGAAGTTGGGCGTGATCACTTCCACCTTCGCGCCATTGCGCAGGCGGTCCACGCCATCGACCACGATTTTTTCACCGGCTTGCACGGCACCTTCGACGGCCATCCATTCGCCGTCCACCACACCGGGCTTGATGATGCGGGTGCTCACCGTGTTGTCAGGCTCCACCACATAGACATAAAAGCCCTGGGCGCCGCGCAGCACGGCAGATTGCGGAACTGTCAGCGCGTCCTTCAATACGTCCAACAGCAGGCGCACACCGACCGACTGATTTGGGAACAGCGCGTCATCGGCATTGGGGAAGACCGCTTTGACCTTGATGGTGTCGGTGCTGGCATCGATGGCGTTATCTATTGTGCTGACACGACCGGTGGCCAGCTGCTTGGCGCCACCCTTGTCCCAGGCTTGCACCGTCAACGCCTGTTTGGCAGCAAGGCGCGCTTGCAGCAAGGGTACCTGCGACGCGGGTACGGAAAACACCAGGGCGATTGGCCGGGTCTGGGCGATGGACGCCAGACCATTGGCGTCGGACGGTTGGACCACATTGCCCAGATCCGCCTGCTTCAGACCGACACGCCCGCTGATGGGTGCCACGACTTTGGTGTATGACAATTGCAGCTGTGCGCTGGCCAGTGCCCCTTGGTCGACCTTGACCGTGCCTTCAAGCTGGCGTACCAGAGCCTGCTGCGTATCGAACTGCTGTTTGGGAGCGGCGTCTTTGGCGATCAGGTCTTTGTAGCGTGCCAGGTCGACCTTTGCGTTTTCCAGTTGCGCCGTGTCGCGTGCCAACGCGCCTTCGGCTTGCGCGGCAGTTGCGGCAAAGGCGCGCGGGTCAATCTGCGCCAGAATCTGCCCGGCCTTGACTTGTTGACCTTCTTGGAACTGGATGCTTTGCAGCACACCGCTGACCTGTGCCCGCACCACGGCCGTGTTGGAGGCCGTCAGGCTACCGATGGCGTTGACCATCACACGAATGTCCTGTTGGCGCGCAGTTCGCACGGATACTGGTTGGGCACCGTTACCGCCGCCAAAGCGACGTGAGCCACCACCACCTCCTGTGCCTGCCACACCGCTCCCTGCAGGCCCCCCCGGGGCGGCACTGCCCGGCGTATTGCCGCCTGCACCAGCATCACCGGCGCGTGGATGCATCTGCCACCAGACTACACCAGCCACGGCAACAGCCACCAAACCGACCAAAAGCCAGACCTTGAATTTGCCGGATTGCAGAAATGGTTTGCTGTGGTAGCGGGTCTTATTGTTTGAAGTGCTGAGCATGGTTGCTTCTTGATGGAGTACTGGGGTCAGCCGGTCGCATGCGTCCGGGTCTCATGCCCCAATTGTTACAAGCTTGCGGCTCAACTATGTGACCGCCCGGTGAAGTCCCCAGGCTTTACCTTTTCTTAACCGTCCAGGCATAAAGAGTCCAAGGGACTGTCAGATCATTAAGCCCTGTCCGAAAACTTTGAAGAGAAGACCATGAACAAGTTGTTAACCGTATCTGCATTGATGATGGCTTGCGGTACCTGCATGGCAGAGGACGTGGGCCGCGTGATCTCCAGTACGCCGGTCCTGCAGCAGGTGGGCGTGCCACGCCAGGTTTGCAGCACCGAGCAAGTGGCGGTGCAGGCACCCAAGTCGGGTGCCGGCGCGGTCATGGGTGCGATTGCTGGTGGTGCCATGGGCAATGCCGTCGGGCGTGGTTCCGGCAATGCGGCCGCTACCATGTTGGGCTTGGTGGGCGGTGCCATTCTGGGTGACCGCATCGAGGGCGCACCGGAGACGCAGTTGCAGAACTTGCAGCATTGCACAAATCAGATTTTTTATGAGAACCGCACCGTGGGCTACAACGTGCAGTATGAGTTTGGCGGAAAGCAATACGCAGTTCAACTGCCGCAAGACCCTGGCCCCACCATTCGATTGCAAGTTAGCCCCGTGGGCTCTATGACACAAAGCCCGGTGGCGGCCTCACCTGCCCAAGTTGATTATTCACAAGCTCCTGCGGCCACCGTGGTGGTGCCGTCACAACCCGTCTATTACGCCCAGCCCTATTACCCACCGGTCAGTATTGGTTTGGGATTCGGTTACTGGGACCACCGCCGTTGGCGCTAACCGGGTCCACCTAGTCCACTGCCCGTGGCGCCGCCACGGCGGCTGCGTTGCGGGGCGTCGCGTTTGTCGGTTCGGGCCTTGCTGTCAGTAGGCACGCAATTGGCAGCTGAAACAAATGTTGGTACCGTCGAAAGAAGAAATTGGTTCGCAATTTTCTGCTGATCCGTATTGAGCACGGCATACAGATCCTTGGCAGCTTCCTCGATTTCTTCCAGCGCTGCAAGCCGGTTTTGAAAGCTGTCGGTCAGGCGCGCGAATTGCCTTGGTGCCGTGTCGGAAGCGTAAGCTGCTGGCGGTTTCTCCTCATAAAACAGCTTGCTGTAGGCATCTAGCCTAGCTTCGAATTTGTACCAAAATTCGCTTTGCCCCTTGTCCAGTTGCAGGCGGTCCATCAATTTCTCGCGATTGCCGTCATCGCCCGCAATGGCAGCGCCAAGTGCGGGCTGCACCGAATAGTTTGTGGGGCCTGGCTTGACTATGCTTTGAGCCTGCGCCATGCAAGCCAGAGGTACTACCAGTAGGGAAGCCGTCAAGATTTTTCGCACGATCCGTCTTCATCGAAGTTGTGAGGCCTGCAGGGTATGCGAGGTGTATGAATAGCGGCCACATTTGGCTGCAAAGTTAGGTGAAGTTAAGGCTTGCGTCTGTAGGAATTTGCGACACTTGGCGCGCATCGGCCGCAAAACTGCGTGAGGCCATCAGTAGTACCAGCCCGGTTACCAATAACATGATGGGCACCATGAACATGGCAAAGTGCAGGCCCAGTCCCTTGAAGGTATCCGTCATGGCCACAGCCCCGGCGGCGGCCATTTCCTGCTTGGCAAAGTAGTCCGACAGGCCGCCCACCAGCGTGGTGCCTAGGGTGGAACCAATTAGATATTGCGCGGCGAAGTACACCGACATGGCGGTGGCCCGTAGTCGCGGCTCCACCACATCCTGTACGGCGGTATAGACGGAAACGTAGTACATGAAGAACAACACCCAGCCACTGCCATACAGCAGCATGAAGACGCGCAAATCACTGCCGCGGGTTTCGCACAACCCCAGAGCCACCAAGGGGGCTGCTGCCAGCAGACAATAAGCGCCGAGTTTCAGGCGTCCATTAATGTTGCGCTGGTGTGCCAGGTCGGCCACGTAGGCGCCCAGCGTCATGGCCATTAGGCCGGTCAGGCCCAGCACGGCGGCAGCCATCCAACCGGCATCCATGGAGGCCACACCGTAATAGCGCTGCAGCAGAGAATTGAAGAAGGTATTGGTGCCGTAAGACGCCATGTTCACGGTTACGCCGGACAGGCAGATCCACCACAAGGTTTTGACGGCAAATACCTTCCGAAAGGGCTGCTCCAGTTTCTCCAGCTTGACGGTGTCGGGGGCATCCTGCGCACCCCGTACTGGCTCACGGATGAAGAGCAAGAGGCCGCCCACCAGTAGGCCCGCGACCCCAGCCAGCACAAAGGGAAACTGCCAGGAACCGGTCAGTGCCTTGATCTTGGAGATGACGATGAAGCTCAGCGAAATGCCAATCGGCAGTCCCAGCATGAACAGGCCCATGGCGCGGCCGCGCCAGGCTTTGGGAAACATATCGCCAATCAAGGAGACTGCGGCCGGGCCATAGCTGGCCTCACCCAGGCCCACACCCAAGCGTGCCACGTAAAAGCTCAAAAAGTTGGGCGCCACGCCGGACAGCGCGGTGAACACGCTCCACACCAGCACGCCACCGGCCAGCACGTTTTTGCGTATCCAGCGATCAGCCAAGCGCCCCAGCGGCAGGCCGCCAAGTGCAAACGCCACCGTGAAAGAAGACACCAGAATGCCCAGCCACAAGTCACTCAGACCATAGGCTTTTCGGATGTCTTCCAGCACCACGGCCGGAATCATGCGGTCCACAAAGTTGAGCAGGTTGATGACGAACAGTAGGGTCAGAACACGCCAGGCGCCCTTGTAAGTGGCAGAAGGTTTCGGGGATTGAGGGCTCATGCGGCTTCTTTCCATGTGTCTTGTTCTGGCGCGGCTTCGGGTTGCTGTGGCGCAAGCGCGCCCGTTGGCTGCAGCATCACCACCGCTTGTGCCACAAACTGCTCGGCCAGTGCCTCGGCTGCGGCCCGGGAGTTGGCGCACACCATGACGTAGCCAATGCGGTCGGCGTTTTCAATCGGTGGGCGCACCGCATCACCTGCTTGCTTCATCAGTTCCACGCAACGGATGCGCGGGTCGCTGACGATGGGCAGACGCACCTGCTCAAGTACACCGGCGTGTTCCGCAACGATCCAGCGGGTGACGGCAAATACCGGTTGCTCGCGCGACACCGGTATTTCAGGCGAATGGCCCAAGTGCACATCAATCAGGGCGGAGTGGAAAGACCAATCCAGTGCGTAGTTCACCAGCCTGGCAATCTTGGCACCCACCATGCGGCCATTCACCTCGATCAGGCGCGGGCCGTCAGCCGTCAACATCAGTTCGGTGTGAGTCGCACCGCAACTGAAATGCAGGATATCAAGAATGCCCAGCACATAGGTCTCTATGGCGTCCCACTGCGGGTGGTCTGTCGCAAAGCAGCTGCCCTGTATGGCGAAGGATGGTGCTTCAAAGAATAGTTTTACGTGGATGCCCAGCAGGCGGTGGTGTCCGTCGATGCTTAAGGTATCGCATCCGATCACCGTGCCCTCCAGCAGACGTTCCACTAAGAGGCGGTCATTGGCGCGCACGCCCAGACCGTAGTCGGCGTGGGAGGGCAGCATATCTTCGAGCGGGCTCCATAGCGGGTCCAGGTCCTCGGGGTAGCGCAACACTGCAATGTTTTGTGAAGCGTAGCCGTCGGAGGGTTTGACGAGCACAGGCAAACCCAGTTGTGCCACGGCTTGCTTCAACTCAACGTTGGTTCGCGCCAGGGCGAATTCCGGTTGCGCAATGCCAGCCTGGGCCAATGTGTGGCGCACGCTGTATTTGTCGCGCAACTGCACTGCGTCAGCAGCCTTGATGTGTTTGCATTCCAGCAACTCGGCCAGGCAGGCGGCTTCTACCAAGCGGATGTCGAGCAGGCACAGCACGGCATCGATGGGCAGGTGTGCATGCACTTTCAGCACCGCCTGCGTGACCGGGTCAAACGCAAAGTCTGGGACCTCAAGCAGGCGCTGCGCCTGTTGCAGCAGCGCCCATGCGGCATCCTGCTTTTTGTAATGCTGCAGGTCAGAGGTGAGGAAGGTAAAGCGATCGCCCCGATCGACTGCCGCCTGAACCAAGTCGAAATCATTGCCGCCTGGCAACTCGATAATTAATAGGTGTGCCATGGTATTAATAGGTTTTGTCTAGGCAGACAGTAATTCGGACTCGGACACCTGTCGGGATTGCGCGGCCCACTGCAACAAGGCAGACACGGCGGTTTCTATCTGACTGTCTTTGGCGTCATCAAACTGGAAGCCGTCTGCCGTCCATTGGTCTGGCGCGCGTGCAATGCCAATGCTGGGCCCCATCACCATTGCACCCACGTAGCCAAACAGAGCCCGCAGGTTCTGAATCACCAAGGCACCACCGCTCCATCCAGTGGACGCGCTGCATAAGAGCACGGGCTTGTTAAGGAAAGGGTTGCCAAAGCGGGCGTCGATATGCGCCAAGCGAGATACCCAGTCGATGGTGTTCTTGAGTAACGGGGTTGCTTGGCCGTTGTATTCGGGGCAGGCCACGATGATGCCGCTGCATTGGGAAAAGCGTTGGTGCAGCGCAGTCAGAGTGGCTAAAACGTCAGCATCGGCTTCCAGATCCTGATCAAAAAGGGGCAGGCCCATGCTGCGCGGCTCCAGCAGGTCCACGGCACATTGCCATTGCAAGATAAAGGCCAAGTGATCCAGCAACCGCGCGTTCCACGACTCTCGCCGCTGGCTACCACTGATCAGCAGCAAAGTACTCATATGCGGCGAAATGAAAAGGGGGCGGTATGCGTCAGGCGGTGACGTTCAACAGCGAGCCAGACCCGCTCGATGTTTGCACAGGTGCAGGCACAGCACTTGCCTGTGTCTGACCGCCATGGTGGTGATGCCCAGCGCGCTTGGCCTGAAAGTCTTGTGCTGCCTTTTGAGCCCCTGCCAAATCGCCAGACTGCAACGCTTGCGCGATAGATGCAAGGGGGCTGCTGCTATTGACCGTGCCACTGCCCCCGGTGAGGGATTTCAAGGCATTTTGGGCAGAGCCCATGTCGCCTGATTGCAATGAAGAAAACAGGTCTTTAAAGCTCTGCTGTTTTTGCTGCCAATTGGCAATGCCAACACTTTGCGTTGAACCCGTAGAGGAAGTACTGTTAATGCGCATGCCCATGGTGAACTCCGATCTGTGCGTAAAAGTTGGAAGTCCCATGCCCATGGGTCCCTGATGTGAAGGAGTCTCCAACAGCCAGCACGATGGTTTGCCACCATAAGCGGGCCATTTACCATCCTATTTACTTCGCGTTTACAGCTGCTTCACAAATGGACTCGAAATGGCCAAACTTTACAAAGCTGCCCGTGTAAAGAAACTCGCCTTTGTAGCCGTTTCGGCCGATGAATCAGTGGCGACTCATGCCAATCCAAGCCACTTCCGGTCTGGTGCTGTAGCGCTTAGGAGATCAACATGGGCTGGAAAGTCAATTCAGGTGGCGCAGGCTCGCAGGTGAGCTCAGCGGCGTGGCAACAACGGCAGCAAAATATTCAGGCCCTATCCAAGGCCTTGCAATCCAGTGATCTGGAATCCGCCAAAGCTGCTTTCGCGTCACTCACCAGCAATGCGCCGTCAGGTGCCACAAACAACCCCAATAGTCCACTAGCGCAACTTGGGAAGGCACTGCAAAGCGGCGATCTAGCAGGAGCCCAAAATGCTTTCTCACAAATGCGGGGCTCTCATCAGCGATCCGCAAACGGCGCAACTGCTTCAACCTACTCCGCGCCAGTGCCTGTTCCTTCGCCCACAGACACTGCAGGAAATAACGTGAACGTCTACGTCTGAGGCTTCAACGCCAGCGCAGTTGTCAAATTCAATAGCACACACAACAAAAGATTTGCTGTATCCAACAGGGGTGAACAATGCATTCAAATATTTAGGGACTGCTCACGCAGAGCGAGCTTGCAAAGCGCTGGGGACGCACTGAAACAGCGATTGGCCTGGCCAGTGCTGTTGGAATAGGTCCGCGCCATCTGAACGTCAATGGCCAAGTCATGTACCCATCGCATAAGGTTGAGCGATTTGAACGAGCCTGCCTTTTTTACGAACCGGCTGACGTAGCGCTTCAAGAACTGCACTGACCTACGGGTCTATCGAACAAGGCTCATGATTCTGGTGCCGGGCGGCACCAGACTCCAGTCCAATAGCGCAACGCATCCATCTTTGCATGCGACCACATAGCGACTTCCATCCGCATGAACCAGTGTGCCCGGCTCACATTCGTGGTCAACAAGCCAGCATACGGCCCGGCGAACGTAATGCCTCATGCCGTTGACATTCGCCAAGCATTCAAAGTTCCCAAAAGCTCGCAACTTCAATTCAATCGCTTCAATAGTGCATTTGAAGTCAATCGTTCGGTCCACATTGGAACGTATGTCCCGTCGCCTTGCGGACAGGCGCTCTCCCACAAAAGTTCGATGTCTTTTGCCACAAAGCGCGCCAACTGCTGTGTTTCTATTTGTGCTTTTAAACTCAGGCTTTCATGACACTCGGTGGTGCTTTGCACAGGATCAGAACATCAACACTCAGGTAGATCAAAGTACGCTTAAAAAAGTCGCTCCTGACTTTGCCGCTGCAACGCCTTCTATGGCAGTGACCTATTAAAGTGGAGCGACAAGGCCGAGGGACATGCTCAAGCTGCAGGCCTCACAGGATGCCGCCTGGACACGCTATTCAGAAGCAATTGATGTCTACAACAAAACGTACTATGAGGAAAAGCCCATTGCTGCCTATGCAACGGATGCTGGACCTCGCCAGGTGGGGAGATTGGTAGACATCTTGCAGAACCGACTTGCTGCATTGGACGAGATCGAAAGTGCTGCAAAAAATCTGTATGAAGTACTGAATGCGGACCAGAAAAAAGTAGCGGACCAGCTAATGGTTGCATCGGTTCCCGTTTTTGCTTCTGTTGGTGGTGCGATGTGTCCTGATCTAAGCGAGAAGAAGGCCAAGTCAGACAAGCCCGCTGGGGCGCAACGCAGCCGCCACTCGGGTGGCGCATCGAGTGGCGCCTCAGGCGGCAGCATGTTACCAACTGGTGCCTGGAACAATTAACGTCGCAGCAGTAGAGTGGCGACGCAATCTCGGAGCTGGCTTCAGTGCCAGCGGACAACCAAAGCCGAAATCCAGCGTGACTGGAGGGTAGTACGTTTGGGCATAGTAGGGTGGTACCTAGACCACAGCAGGCTCAACACTTACCGGTTGGGTTTATTGAGCCGGGACTTGTGCCATTGGAGCATTCTGATAGGAGTCGGCTATCCCCTAGGCAGTTTTCTTCGTTCAATTGATCTATTCAAGAAGATGCTGATTAACACTGCCGCAGCACCTGAGCCTGTCATTGCAGGAGCACTTTCTATCATTCGCACTGCTTCAATCAAAGTACCAGTGCTCACTTGCTGAACATAATCAACGAGGGCAATCACATCAGAATTGCGAACATTCTGTACGTCTTCCAATTGAACAGACAAGTTCGGCCACCCACCTCGAAATCCGATCCTTGCAAAGACTCCTCCTGCCAGGGTAATTAAACTTAGCGCCCCAAGAGGACGCATCAGCTTTTCAAGTAAGGACTTTCGAACTGAACTTGCCCCTGTTGTCCGTACCTCTTAGCTGTTCAATTATGCGGCCTTCAATAGCTGTGCCGCGTGCCAGCTTTTCTCAAACTGCATGGGGCTGACATAGCCCAATGTCGAGTGAATTCTGCGGTGGTTGTAGAACGTCATCCAG
>CANFNO010000010.1 GCA_947447845.1 Burkholderiales bacterium
CAAGCACTCGATCATCAGCGCCTACTTTCCCAGTGGCTCGTCGGGCGAAGTGAGGCAAGCAGCCAAGTTCCGCTTTCTGGACGAGATGTACCCCTATTTGATGGCGCTCAAGGGTCAGCGCGATTTCATTCTGTGCGGCGACATCAACATTGCGCACCAGGAAATCGACCTGAAAAACTTCAAGGGCAACCGCAAGAACTCCGGTTTTCTTCCTGAGGAGCGCGCCTGGATGACCAAGCTTCTGACGGAAGGCGGCATGGTCGATGTGTACCGTCAGTTGGAGCCCACCGCCACCGATGACGCCTACACCTGGTGGAGCAACCGCGGCGAGGCCTATGCCAAGAACGTAGGCTGGCGGTTGGACTACCACTTATCAACGCCAGCCCTGGCAACCGGGGCGCGCAAGGTGGACATCTACAAGGGTGAAAAGTTCTCGGACCACGCGCCCGTGACGATTGGCTACGACTGGGCGAGCTAAGTGGCGTGAAGCTGGTGATGAGAGTGAATGGCCGTCTGCAAAATGTGCTGTGCATTGGGGAAATCGAAGCCCTCAACAGCATGCCCGAACATCTCCGAGCGATTGCCAAGGAGTTGGGATAACAGGGGCTGCTGCGCTTGCCACACGAGCTGCGCTGCGAGTCCATCTTCAGCCAGCAAGGCCATCAAATGCCCGCTAATCTGGCTCAATTTGTTCCAGTCCATGCCTTCAGACTGCGTGGCTCTGAGGCTGCCGCGTGCAAACGGGACCTCAGCCCAAAACGTACTGCCTTGT
Source organism: Burkholderiales bacterium (assembly GCA_947447845.1). Next base: position 773 of record CANFNO010000010.1, read on the forward strand.
CCTAACTGACTGACCACGCCAACGGTACCCCCCATCATCTGCGTGAGGAATTTGCATATCGTCAATCCGATGCCCACGCCACCATAAGCGCGGTCTATTGATGCGTCACCTTGCTCGAAGGGTTCGAAGATGCGGCCCTGATCTTCGCTGCGAATGCCTATGCCGCGGTCCTCCACTTCGAACCGCAGCACGATCTGCGAGCCACGCGCCTCGGTCAGGCGTATCCGCAAAATGACAAGTCCCTTCGCGGAAAACTTGATGGCATTGCCCATTAAATTGGCCAGTATTTGGCCCAGTCGCAGTGGGTCGCCATGAAGGTCTTGAGGCACCACCTGGTCGATCTGCACCTCAAGCGACAGCCCCTTGTTGCGCGCGCGTTCACGCACCAACCCCAGGCATGCATCGACCACGGTCTGCAAATCGAAGTCCATGGTCTCAATCTCAAACTTATTGGCCTCGAACCTGGACATATCCAAAATGTCATTCAATAGCGACAACAGGCTCTTGCCGGACAAAGCGATTTTTTCCATTTGCGATTGGACTTGGGGATCCGGAATCCGCTTGGCCACCAGGTGAGAAATGCCCAAAACAATATTCAGTGGCGTGCGGAATTCGTGGCTCATATTGGCTAACAAGTTAGCCCGGGCCTGCTGCGCCGTTTCGATTTTAAGCAGAGCGTCCTTGAGCGCTTGCGTGCGTTCCTGAACCCGCTGCTCCAGTTCGGCATTGAGCTGACCTACCTCGCGCTCGCGAGCCCGATGACTCAGGTGCATCTTGACCCGCGCCTTGACTACGGTGGGATTGATGGGTTTGTGGATAAAGTCGACTGCGCCCGCATTGAGAGCGGATGTCTCGCTCAGTGGGTCATTCTTGGCTGTCACAAAGATCACCGGGATGCTGGCGGTCAGGGCACTGGCTTGCAGTTCTGCAAACACTTCGTAGCCATTCATATCCGGCATCATGACATCAAGCAGCACCAGATCGGGCGCCTGCTCGCGGATCCGCTGCAAGCCCTTGGACCCTGACAATGCGAAACGGACTTCAGCAATGCCGTCTAGCGCATGAACCAGCATATCTATGTTGTCGGTCACATCATCAATGATGAGGATGCGGGGTCTTGGCGCCATGTTGAACTCCCGAATATTCGACCCTTATAGCGCATTCAGCGACCGTCGTGTTCGAATGGAATGAACGAATAGGTGAACAATCGGATACACCAAAAACGCCACCCGGCCCAACAATTGCTGAAACGCGATTGCGAATGTTATTCTCTTGCTATAAATTTTGATGGAGTCTGAATGGGTGCACTGACAGGCGTCGCGATGACCACCGGTCATTTGCAGCCCTACATTCACGGTTGCAGGGTGCGAAAACCATGAGTTCGCCAACCTTGGATCGGGTGATGGACGCCGTTTTGCGGGTCGATGCAAACTTCGACATTCATTTCATTTCCGAGCCGGGGCAGCGGTGGTTTACCCGGGTAGCTGGCGCTGAATTGCCCACCAACTTTATCCAGCGGGTGCATCCCGACGATGTGGATCCATTGCGGCGATCGCTGCTGGCATCGACAGAAAACTTCAACTGCGACCTGCGCCTCGTGCAGGGTGACACGGAGTGCTGGATCAACCTACGCAGTTTCCCACTCCCTGCAGCACGGCAATATGTGTTTTGCATCTTCGACATTTCGATGTGGAAAACCGAAAACTCGGCCCTTCGACACGCCGCTGAGCACGATGCATTGACCGGACTGCCGAATCGCAGCTTCTTGAAAAGAACGGTGGAGCAATGGATTGCCGATGGCAACGAACCGTTCTGCGTGGCGTTGTTGGATCTGGATGGTTTCAAGAAGGTCAATGACACGTACGGTCACACCATGGGCGATGCGGTTCTGATTGAGACGACCCGGCGTCTGAGCAAGTTGATAGGCCCAGGTGATGTGATGGCCCGGCTTGGAGGCGATGAATTTGTGCTGCTGTTTGCGGACAAACACGCCCTGGCGGCAAAAAGTGCCCTGAAAAACGTCTTGCTGGCCGTTGCCCGGCCCTACGACACAGCACCGCACAACGCCTATCTGGGCGTCAGCATTGGTGTGGCTGAGTACCCGTTGCATGGCGATGACTATTCGTTGCTTTTGAAGAACGCAGATACCGCGATGTATCACTCCAAAAATGCGGGCAAAAACCGGGTTACCGTCTTTACACTGACAGAACAGAACGTGGATTTTTCCATCAAGGCCGCTATCCATAACGGGATTCAAGACGGCGAGTTCTACATGGAGTACCAACCCCAATACGACATGCATCGCAATCTGGTGGGGGCCGAGTCGCTGATGCGCTGGACCAACCGCACCCTGGGCCGCGTGGGTCCAAACCAATTCATCCCGATTGTGGAAGACGCGGGCCTGATGCCTTTTCTGGGCAAATGGGCCTTGCGCTATTCGTGCCACCAATTGAAGAAATTCCATGCAATGGCGCCTGATTTTGTGCTCTCGGTCAATGTGTCGCCGGTCCAATTCGGTGGCGACCATTTTGATGAAGAGGTGCTGGAAGTCATCCGCGAAACCGGCATCGACCCGACCAAATTGATTTTGGAAATCACCGAGTCCACGCTGATGAACAGCCAGGAGAAGACCGAGCGCGCCTTAGCGCGCCTGCGTGAAAATGGCATTCGCTTTTCGATTGACGACTTTGGTACCGGTTTTTCCAGCCTCTCGTACCTCACACGGCTGCCGGTTTCCAGTATCAAGATCGACAAGGCTTTCATCACGGCCATGGGGGAAGAACTCTCCGGCACCTCCCCGGACAAAAAACTGGTGAGCGCCATGATCAACCTGGCACACAGCATTGAACTTAAAGTCGTTGCCGAAGGCGTGGAGACAGAGGCCCAATTTGCCTTTCTCAAGTCGGCTGGATGCAACCTGATTCAAGGTTATCTGTTGGGGCGCCCCATGTCGGCTGACGGCATTGCACGCCAGTTCAAATCATTGACTGAATTGGCAGCATGACCCTCAACGTGCTGGACAAGTTACTGCATGCCATGCAGGGATCCAAGGGGGTTCCAGCCACGGAGCGATCAGTCGCGTCCGTCCTGGGTGCGCTAGATATTGGCGACGAAGGCAAGCATGAGGTGGTGCATCACATCATCGAGGATTTTGCCCTGACGCAAAAGGTGCTGAAGTTGGCAAATTCAGCCATGTATGCGCCATTTGGTGCGGGCGCTTCGTCGGTCTCATCGGCCATGGACGTGCTAGGAGCAGAGGCAGTTTTGCACCTGGTTCTCGGAACCGATCTGATATCTGAAGAACAAGTGCATCAAGACGAGAATCTCTCCCGCACGCTGCTGGCCTCTGAACTGGCGCGCAACGCCTGTGCCGAACGCGCTGAGGATGCATCGATTGCCACGCTGATGTTTGAGATCGGCCGCTTGATGACCGCCAAGTATCTGCTTGCAGAGACTGCGGCCATTGACCACCGCATCGCGCAGGGCATGGATGTGCGGGAGGCTGCAATCGAGGTGCTGGGCATGTCTTACCAGGAACTGGGGGTGGAACTGGCAGCACGCTGGAATCTGCCGCTGAGCATTCTGTCCACGATTGATGGCACGGGTGACCCCACCCTTGTCGGTATTGCCCGTTTTTCCAGCCAGGCTTCGTCCCTGATTCATGAGGGCAAGTCGGAGGCGGTCAATACGCTGCTGCAAAACCTGAATTTGCCGGGCGTCGACAAGAGCCGCTTGAGTGCACTCATGGCGCGCAAAGTTGAAGAAACAAAGCCTTTCCAGATGGCACGGCAAAACGCAAGCGCCGAGCGCCCTTTAAACGCGTTGTTGCAAATGCTGTCCCTCGAAAAAAAGGCTTCGGTAGAAGAACTGGCAAACGCCATGTTGCCGGAGTTAGCGGCACTATTAAAGACGGCGCACTGTTTGCTGTTCATGCTGACACGCTCCGGAGATTTCCGCGTGCGCAATGGCTATGGCAAAGGCATTGACGAGATTAAGAGTCGTCTACGAATTTCGGCAGAGTTCATGCCCACCACTTTTCACGCGGCAATCAAGAACAACATCGACATCTCCATTGCCGATGTTTCCAAACTGAGGGAAGTGTCGCTTCCAGAAGGCTATCGACAACTGCTGCCGCAGATAACCAAATTCATCATCCTGCCCATTGCCACCAGTCGGGTTTCCGGACTGCTTTACTGCGACTGGGATTCAGACACCACGCTTAAGACCGCCGAGATGGAAGTGGTCAAACAACTGCGCTCACTCTTCGTGCCGGTGTTTCCGCAATAGCGGGCTGCTTGCGCTTGCAAGCGAGACTGTTTGCGTTTGGTCAGTCGCGCCTTACTTTATTCAAAATAAACCCATCGACTCATGCATCTTAGGTTGCCCGCGGGGCTCACGAGGGGTATAAAGTTTCTGTCAGCGTTTAACTCTAATTAACTCAGTCGAAGGAGCTCCCATGCGATCTATTGCAACTGCATCCAGTTTCGTGCTGGCACTGGCCATCGGCCTTGCTTCTGGTTTGGCTTCTGCCGAAACAAAAGCGACGGCTGCCGAGGCCACCGCCATGGTGAAAAAGGGCGTCGCAGCCCTCAAAGCAGGTGGCAAGGATCACGACAAGCTCTACAGCGAGATCACGGCCAAGGACGCCAAATGGGCAGATCGTGACCTCTACCTGGTGGTGTACAGCATGGACGGAACGGTCAAGGCCCATGGCGCCAATGCCAAATTGGTTGGCAACAACCTGATGGACATGCTGGACATCGATGGCAAGCCCTACATCAAAGAGCGCATTGAGCTGGCCAAGTCCAAGGGGACGTTCTGGCAAGACTACAAGTTCACCAACCCGACCAGCAAGAAGATCGAGCCCAAGAGCATGTACTGCGAGAAGGTGGACGAACTCGTTGCCTGCGCCGGAATTTATAAATGAAGCTTGGCTACAAATTACTGGCCGCGCCACTCTTGACCGCGGTCGTGGTGATTGCTGCCGGTCAGATCAACGGCTACCTGCAAAACGTTCAGGCAGAGAAGGGCCTGGCCTCATCGCAGGTCAGCCTGGATTTGTTTAAGACCATGGCCAGCGCCCAACAACAAATGGCCGAGGTGCACGCCGGGGTGTATCGCACCGTGGCACTTATTGATTCGCTGGACGAAGCCCGGGTCAAGTCTGTGCGAGCAGATTTTGGAGCGCAGCTTGCAGGCGTTAAACGGGTTGTGGAGACGCTCGCCAGCAATTCAGACTTGGACGCCAAAGTGCAGGGCGAAATCAAGGCCGCTGCTGATTTGGTGGGCACTTACACCAAGCAGGCCGATGCCGCCATCAATTTTGCGCAGATGGATGCCAATACCGGGGTCGGTGCCATGCAGCGCGCCGAAGTCACCTTCAAGCAGTTGATCAAGGCTGCCGGAGCGATTACTTCTGAAATCGAAGCGAGCTCGCAAGAAACCATAAAGCAATCACGCGACAAAGGTCGCAACATCAGTTGGATTTTGGCACTGGTCTCCCTGCTAGTCGGCGGCGGCGCCGTGCTGGTAGCCTGGAGAATGCAAGGCAAGATTGTGAAGGAATTGGCGCATGCGGCTGATCTGGCCAACGAAGTAGCCAACGGCAATCTGGCGGTCAATGCGGCCACAGAACGGGACGATGAGGTGGGCGACTTGTTGCGGGCGATGGCAAGCATGATCCACCAGTTGAACGAATCCATCGCCACGGTGCGGGAATCATCGGAGTCGATCCGCCAGGCCAGCGCAGAGATTGCCAATGGCAATCAGGACTTAAGCGTGCGTACAGAGCAGACCGCCACCAACTTGCAACGCGCATCAACCTCGACCGAGCAGCTCAACATCACCGTGCACCAGTCTGCAGAATCGGCACGACAAGCCTTCGAATTGGCCGGCAATGCATCGACAGTCGCGGCGCGCGGTGGTGAGGTGGTGGGCCAGGTCGTCTCGACCATGGAAGAAATCAACGTCAGTGCACGCAAGATTTCCGACATCATCAGCGTCATTGACGGCATAGCCTTTCAGACCAATATTCTGGCACTCAATGCCGCCGTGGAAGCTGCTCGCGCCGGTGAACAAGGGCGCGGTTTTGCGGTGGTGGCCAGCGAAGTGCGCTCGCTTGCCGGGCGCTCTGCCGAAGCAGCCAAGGAAATCAAAACTTTGATCGGGGTGTCGGTGACCAAAGTGGATTCGGGCTCGCGCCTGGTAGCCAGCGCCGGAGAAACAATGAACGAAATCGTCGGCTCGGTGCAACGTGTCTCAGACATGATTGGCCAGATTTCGGCGGCGTCCAACGAGCAAAGCGAGGGCATCAGCCATGTCAATCTGGCTGTATCCGAACTGGATCAGATGACCCAGCAAAACGCCGCCTTGGTGGAGCAATCAGCCGCAGCGGCTGAGAGTCTGCGCGAACAAGCGCAACGTTTGGCACAGGTGGTTTCGACATTCAAACTGTCGACGAAAAGCCGCCCTTTGCTGGCCATACGCTGAGCCCCAAGCGATTCGACGACTCTAGTCGTCCGGGTCGTGCGCGTGCTGGCGTGTCTGTGCAAAGCAGGCTGCGATTTTGGTGGCAAGCTCCTGCGAACTCACGGGTTTGCTAATGAAGTCTGCAGCACCCAAGGCGAGCCCGCGCTGCTGCTCATCTGTCTGATGAAGCGTGGTAAGAAAAATAATCGGGATATGCCGGGCCTTGCGGTTTTTCTTTAGCACATCGCACACCTCGAAACCATCGAGGTCTGGCATGACCACATCCAGCAAGATCAGGTCCGGCGCATCATCCGCCAATGCCAGCTTGATGCCGCGGCTCCCGCTATTGGCCACCCTGACCTGGTAATCCTTGCACAGCAGATTGTTCAGAAGGATCAGGTTACTTGGCGCGTCGTCGATGACGAGAATGGTTTTTTTGTCCATGGTGTGGACTCCTTTAAATGGGCTGGTATCGCAACCGGCGTACCCGGGGTTTATCGAAATTCATGGTCAGGCGTATCGCCGCCTTCAGGGATCAATTGTTTGTTTGATCGCAAAATCGATAGGACCCAAAGTACCGCTAGTGGACATTTCAGTGCGATATGAATGTGAGAAATTACCGCTTTTAGCGAATTTCGCTGAATTCGACTGGACGCATTCCAAACAACGCGGCAATAATCCGCTCCATGCAAACTTTGCGCTCCGCCCACCTCATCGCCCGCTTCGTGCTGGTGTGGTTCGCGCTGTCTATTGGCGTGGCAATCGCCTCGCCCATGGTGAATCCGCAAAGTCTGCAACTGATTTGCTCCGGCTCGGGCTCCATGAAAGTTGTCAGCATCGATGCTGCGGGTAAATCAACGACTACCGTCAGCCACACCCTGGACTGCCCACTGTGCGCCAGCATCAGTGCACCGCCTCCCGTCGATATCATTGGTTTTAGCGCTGTTGCGCCACGGTCCTACTCGGCTCCCGTGCAAAACACAGGCAGCTTCACACCTGTACTGGCCACGCCGCCCCCGGCGCGCGGCCCTCCCTCGCTCACCTGACACCTGACGCATGCTTGCGGCCTGTTGCTGCGAGCCCGTACACGGTGACATCTACCTTTTCGGATGGGCATGCGCGTCTGTGCATGCACAACCCGCCTCACTTTGCGCCTGGTCTTTGTTATCAGGCACCGCCTTTGTTTTTAGCGAAATTACCATGACCCACCTTTGTCTACACACGCGCCTTTTCCTACGCACCATCGTCACAGCGATGGCCTTCGTCGCCTTTGCGCACAGCGCAGCGGCCCAATCAGTGCAGGTCCAAAACCCCTGGGCCCGCGCCACAGTGCAAGCGCAAAAGAGTGCCGGTGTCTTTATGAACCTCACCTCGCCCACGGATGCACGGCTGGTGGGAGCTTCATCGCCTGTGGCCGCTATCGGCGAGGTGCATGAAATGCGGCTTGAGGGTGACGTGATGAAGATGCACCCACTCAAAGGTGGCCTTGAGCTTCCCGCTGGAAAAACTGTGGAGCTCAAACCGGGCAGCTATCACATCATGCTGATGGACTTGAAGACTTCGCTTGCCAAGGACACCACCATCCCGCTGACCTTGGTCTTCGCCGATGCCAAGGGCCTGGAAAGCAAAACCGAACTGACTGTGCCGGTAAAAGCGATGGCTCACATGGGTGCCATGGCACATACGAACTAAAACTACCCAAGGAGAATGCACGTGAACAAATGGATCATTGCATGCGCGCTGGGCTTAGCCCAACTTGTGGGCGCAACACCGGCTTTGGCGCATGGCGACAACGAGCACCAGATCACCATGGTGCTCAAGACCCAATTTGAAAAACCCGAAGCCCCGCTGCGGGTAGAACCCATCAACATCGAAGGCGACTACGCGGTGGCGGGCTGGAGCCAGGGCGGGCGCGGCGGGCGCGCCTTCTTGCAAAAAGACAAAAACCAATGGTTCATCTCCATTTGCGGTGGCTCCGGACTCACCCAGGCAGATGTCTTACAAGGCATTGGCATGAGCAGCGCCGCAGCGGCAAGGCTGTCCCGCGCCGTGGTGGCTTCCGAAGGCCGGTTGGGTGCAGACAAGCGCAAGTTATTTGATGGCTTTGAGGGCATGATGAAAATTGACCCAGCCGAAGGGCATGGCAGCCATGCGCAGCACGGTCAGCATGCCGAGCCAGCGAAAAAATAAGCACTACCAGGTCTGAACAGAAATGACACGCGCACTCGCCACAGAAAAACTACGCCGCCCTCTGGCGGTGTGGTGGACTGTGCTGGTGGCCGTGTTGTTTGCGATTGCACCGACGCTAACCCATGCAATTTCGTTTGTGCATGGCGACAATGTCCCCATTGAAATTTGTACCGCGCAGGGCTCCAAGACGGTAGAACCGGATGCCGTGCATTCAGTGAACTCCTCGACCGGGCAGGAGTCCGCAGCTTCCATCCAGCATTGCCCGTTTTGCCTGCACCAAGCAGACCGCATTGCTCCTCCTCCCAATACCCAACCTTACCTCTTGGGGACTCAAGGCGGACAGCAGGAGATTGCGACCTGGCAGGTTTTTTTATACGCTGACAACACCCCACTTTGGTCGCCGCCGCGTGGCCCTCCATCTGAAATATTGCGTTGACTACGTCGAAGTCACAGCGTGACTTTTCGCTCTCTGCACGGTCTGTGCAGCGTCAATTATTTATTTCAATTGGAGAATATTTTCATGCAACCAATGCCTTCTTCCGGGTCTTGCAACCCGGCTCGCTACCCCTTTCGCAGCAACCACGTGGCCAGCGTCCGCGCCAACACTTCCGGCAATGCCGAAGAAGTTGTGCGCCTCAAAAACGAACTGGCTCGGGTCAAGCGCGAATTGAAAGAGTTGAAGTATGCGACCCAGCAATTTGTCCGGTCTTGCATCTAGTTTTTGAAACCTGATTGCCCGAAGAGACACGACGTCCCTTCGGGCACACAGCCCGCACGACGGGCAATCAATATAAATTTTTTAAGCACCATGAAATTCATCAAGCCTTATCCCACGCTGGTCTATATGGCCGCAACGTCGCTGTTTGCAGCCACCGCTGTACAAGCCCAACAAATCGCTGATGAAGCAAAGCCTGCCGAGCTCAAAAGCGTCGTGGTCTCTGCCAGCCGCGGGCAAGCCCAAGTGGAGGCCATGCCGCTAAACACCACGATTGTTTCGCAAGAAGACATTCAAAAGTCGTCCGCACAAACCCTGGACCAGTTGCTGCGCGATGTGCCGGGTCTGAACTTCACCGGCGTGCCCGCGGCGCAGTCTGACCCCACCGGCCATCAAACCAAAATGCGCGGCATGGGCAATGCCAAGGTGCTGGTGCTGCTGGATGGCGTGCCGATTCACGACCCCTTCTACCTCACCACGCAATGGTTCAAAGTTCCGCTGTCCACCATCGAACGTGTGGAAGTGGTGCGGGGTGGCAACTCCAGCCTGTGGGGAAATATGGCGGTGGCGGGTGTCATCAACATCGTGTCCAAGCGCCCTGTCGACAATTCCGGCGAAGCCTCTCTGAGCCTTGGCTCGAACGGCACTGTGTCAGCAGCCCTCAGCAAGAACTTCGTGCTGTCTGACACGTTGAGCGTGAACCTGTCCGTCGACAAGCTCAACTCGCGCGGCTACGACGTCGTGTTGCCCGAGCAAATGTGGCGCTACCCTGCGCGCCAACCGGTGAACACGCAGGACACCAACCTGCAAATCACTACCTACTTCAAACCCTCAGCCGACCTGAATGGCTATGTGCGCATCGGCCAGCATATCCAGGACCAGGACATCAGCTACGTCAACGGAAAGAACCTGCAAACCGACCCGGACATTTCCGCCAGTGTCACCAAGAAACTAAGCGACAAGTCTGCATTTACCGCCAGTGCCTGGGCTCAGTATCTGGAATTTGAGAAGTACAACGGTGCGACCTGCTACTGGCAATCCACGGGCACCAAGTGCCCCGCTATCAACAGCGTCACACCGGCACAGGTGAACAACAACATCTTGCAGTACTACACCCAATATGGCTCGCAGCGCTACCGTGAACAGGGTGCCTCTGCCATTTATTCCACGCAAAAAGACGGGCTGCTCAACAGCTTGCAACTAGGTGTGGATTACCGCCATCTGTCGGCCTCCGATCTGGAATTCTTCTACTCAACACCGACGGTACAAACCAACCCTCAGGTTCTGGGCAGTAGTACTTTTGGCAAGGCTGAGCAAACCTTTAACGGCGTGTTCGCCCAGTTCAAGCTGGTACCTACCGACGCGCTGGACATTACGCTGAGTGGGCGCTTTGACAGTTGGGACAACACAGACCGGCTCAACACGCGCACCACTGCCGCAGGTGTCCTAAGTGGTGGCGTTCAGCCCTCGACCAACACGACTGCATTTGATCCCAGCATTGCGGCACGGTACACATTCAGCGACTCGCTGGCAGTGCGTGGCGCAACGTACAAATCGTTCCGGGCACCGGGCTTTAACAACACAACGCGCACGTTTGGAGCCAGCACGCCCACCATCGCCAATCCCGACCTGACACCGGAGAACCTGATCGGAAGTGAACTGGGTGTCGACTACAACCAGGGGCCGCTGTCAGTGAGTGCCACGTATTTTCAATACGACATCAAAGACATGATTGCCACCTTCCGGGTCAACAACTATGCCAGCGCGCCGGCTCTGGTGCGCACCATCTGCTCTGCGGGCGGCGGCGCCAATCTGACGAATTGCGGAGGCTCGGCCAACTTCTACACCAACGACCAGGATGGCCAGTCCTATGGTCTGGAACTAGTCGCCAACTGGAAGGCCAGCAAGCAGTGGACTTTTGATGGTGCCTACACCCGCACCACCAGCATGCTCACGCGCAAAGGCAGCATCGTGACTGACCCCATCGGCGTGCAACTTGCCGGCATTCCCCAGGAAGTAGCCAGTCTGGGCGCCACTTGGAAGCCCAACGCAGCATGGCAATCTCATTTGCAGGCACGCTATATCGGCAGCATGAACATCGATACCACCAGCACCGCGGGCGTCGAATACAAGCAAGGCGATATCACCGTCTGGGATGCCAGCGTGCTCTACAAATTCAGCAAAGACGTTGACCTGAATGCGAGCGTGGTCAATCTGCTGGATACGCAATACTCCGAGAACGCCTACACCTACAACCAACCCTGGAGCAGAACCCTCTCCATGCCACGCACCGTGACGCTTGGCCTGAAGATGCGTTTCTAATCACACCATGAACAAACTACCTTCCTCTTGGCGAAGCCTGCTGCTAGCGGGTGTACCTTTGCTCCTGTGCGTCAACGCTTGGTCACAAACAGCGACACCCGCAGCAAGCGCGACGGCAACACCGGCCCATGCGGCGCATGCACCACGCGCACAACTGGCAACTGGCGCGGCCTTTGCACCGGACGGTAGTTTGTGGATGGTGGGCCTGGACGCACAACAAAAGCTCAACACCTGGCGCAGCACCGACCTGGCAAACTGGACCGAACCGCAGGCGATTGACACCCACGGTGAACCCATCTCTGCCGATGGCGAAAACCGACCCAAAATTGCCTTCGGTCCGCAGGGTCAGGTCGTGATCAGTTACACGCGCCCGTTGGACAAGCCCTATACAGGCTGGATTCGCATGCTGCGCAGCAGCGACGGTGGCGCCAACTTCTCGGCGCCGTTTACTGTGCACCACGACACACAGGAGATCACCCATCGCTTTGAGTCCATCGCCTTTGATGGCGCGGGCGCGCTGCATGCCGTCTGGATCGACAAGCGCGATCTGCAAGCCAGCGGCAAGAGTTATGTTGGCGCCGCGATTTACCAGGCCGTCTCCACCGATGGCGGACAAACCTTCGGGCCGGACACCAAGGTGGCCGACCATAGCTGCGAATGCTGCCGCATCGCGCTGACCCAGGGGCCGGACGGCAAATTGCGCGCCCTTTGGCGCCATGTGTTTGGCGCAAGTACGCGCGACCACGCCTTTGCCAACTTGTCCGACAGCGCGCCCAACGCTTTCAAGCGTGCATCCTTCGACGAATGGAACATACAGGCCTGCCCGCACCATGGCCCGGGGCTGGCACGCGCTGACGCCACGCCCAACCCGGGCTACCACGCGGTCTGGTTTGGTATTCGCAGGGAGAAGGGGGCGGACGTGGCCGCCGTGCGCTACGCACGGTTGGCAGCCGACGGGCAGCCCATTGCCAGCACGGTGCGCGCCTTGCCTGATGCCCAAGCCGAGCATGCCGATGTAGCCGCCCTGGGCGACAAGGTGGCCATTGTCTGGCGCAGTTTCCAGGGCAAGGAAACATCCCTAAAAGCCTGGGTCTCCAAAGACGGTGGGAAAACATTTGAGACCCGCGTACTGACCACGACTCGCGGCAACAATGATCAGCCCCATTTGGTAGCGAACGATTCGCGCATGGTGGTGCTATGGCGCACCGAAGAAAAGGCACAAATCCATGAAATCACTTTCTAAAATTCTGCTGTCACTGGCGCTTCTACTGGCGAGCAGCACGCCATGGGCGCAAGCTACTTTGCAGAACGCTGCAGCACCCACGTCGGTGGCTGACTTTGACGAGAACACCTGGGCCAAACTTCTGGAATCCGGCCCGAGGCCTGCGGCGTATTTATTCACCACCTCGTATTGCAGCACCTGCCCGGATGCATTTGCGAAGGTGAAGGCCGGAGCCACAGCACACAAAGGCCAGACCGTGCCGCTTGCCGTGGTGATGATGGATGTGGGCGGCAATCAGGCCTTGCGCCACGCAATGCACTTTCAGGGCGTGACGCAGATGTATTCCTTCGAAGGTTTTGAACCCGCCATAAGGCAAAGTGTGGATCCGCAGTGGCCCAACGTCACGCCTTATGTGGTGCTGATCGACAAAAAGGGGCGACTACAAAAGTTCATCGGGCCACCCACGCCCAAAGCCTTGCGCGCCTGGTTGGGTTGACGGCATATGGCGCGCAACACGCTACCCACAGCAGCACTGCGTCGCCCCCGGGCGCTGTGGTTTGCTGTGCTGGTGGCTGTGTTCTTTGCCATTGCACCCACACTTTCCCATTCCCTCGCCTTTGCGGGCAAGCACTCCGACAACAACTTTGAAATCTGCAGTGCACAGAAAGTGGTTGCCGCAACGCCAGTCGACGATTCGTCATCAACAGATTCGGCGTCCGAGCAGGATTCCGGAGCGACACAACAGCATTGTCCGTTTTGCCTTCATTCGCCAGAGCGCCTTGCGTCGGTTTCCAATCCGCTGCCATGCCTCTTGGTTGCAACGGATAGTCCCCAAACAGTTGCAGCAGCACCGGTATATTTCTTCAAGAAAATTTTCGCGCTCTGGCTAGAGCCGCGCGGACCTCCCACGTTTGGATAGCTGCCCCGCGCAGCCGGCTTTTTTCTTTGCTGTCACTGGTGCCCGCTTGTCGGGCACCTCCGTATCTATTCGTTTCTCCAAAGGTCCAAACCATGAACAAGAGTCGCATTGCGATGGCCGTTGCCATTGCATTTCCCCTCGCCCTGCCCGCATTTGCACAGGCCCAGTCCAACGCATCGCCAGAAAACAGCGCCCCCGTCAAATCCCTGGGTATGGTCACAATCACCAGCAGCGGTCAACCCACTTCACTGCCCACCCAGATCCCCACCACCATTGAAGGCGTCACACGCGAGCAAATTGAGCAAAACGTCAACGCCACCGACAGTGAAGATGCACTCAAATACTTTCCCAGCCTGCTGGTGCGCAAACGCTACATCGGCGACTACAACCACGCCGTGCTTTCAAGTCGTGCCTCTGGCACCGGCAACAGCGCACGCTCTGCGGTGTATGCGGACGGCATTTTGCTATCCAACTATCTGGGCAATGGTGCAACGTATGCACCGCGCTGGGGCTTGGTGACACCCGAGGAAATCGAACGTGCCGATGTCATGTATGGCCCGTTTTCAGCGGCCTACCCTGGCAACTCAGTAGGCGCTGTGGTCGACTACGTAACACGCATGCCGACACGCTTCGAAGGCCACGCCAAGATCAGTCTGATAACGCAACCGTTCAGCCTGTACAACACCAACGAAACCTACAACGGCAACCAGGAAAGTGTGTCATTGGGTAGCAGAAGCGGCGACTGGTCCTGGTTTGCGAACCTGAATCACACTGACAGCCATGGCCAACCTTTGACCTTTCCGACAAGGCTTCTATCGGCCCGCTCCAATGGCAAGACCCAGGCCGCTGGCACCGGGACGCCAAAAGTAGTAACCGGCGCCTTGCTGGATGCCAACAATGCGAACGCGCCGATTTACATCCTGGGAACCGGCACCGAATACCACACACTTCAAGACCACGCCAAGATCAAGCTGGCGTACGACATCAACCCCACACTGCGTGCCAGCTATACGTTTGGCTTATGGCAAAACACGTCTGAAGGGCGACCCGTCTCGTACCTGAAAGATGCCAACGGCAACCCGGTCTACTCCGGACCGATTGTGATCAACGGCAACTCGTTCTATAACTCAACGCCAAGCAACGCAACCAGCAGCCAGGCACTCACGGGTGGCGACTTCCCGTTGACCAATGAAAGTATCACCCACACGATTCACGGCCTGTCCGTGAAGAGTCATACGCAAGGAGAGTGGGATTGGGAAGCAGCCGCTAGCCTCTACGGTTACGACAAAAATATTCTGCGCCAGAATGGCTCCGGCAACCCTTTACCAACCGCGCTTTCAGGTGGTGCAGGCACCATTGCGGATGGCAGTGGCACCGGTTGGAACACGCTGGCACTCAAAGGCATTTGGCGCCCACAGGGTCGGTCGGGGGCACACATCGTGGACTTTGGCTACCAGCAGGATAGCTACAAACTCCACAGCCTGGTCTCCAACACAAGCAACTGGATAGCGGGAGACCCAACAACCTTGTCCAATGAGGTCGGAGGCAATACCGCCTTGCGCAGCCTCTACGGCCAAGACAGCTGGACCCTTGATGCCAAGTGGAAAACAGTCCTTGGCGCACGCCTGGAAAACTGGACTGCGGACAATGGATTCACCACCTTTGGTGTGGGCAACGCTGCCAATGCGAAATACGCATCGCGCAGCGAAGACTTCATTTCGCCCAAGGCGGCACTGTCCTATCAATGGGCCGACGATCTGGTGGTGAAGGCCTCCATTGGACGTGCCGTGCGCATGCCCACGGTGTCGGAGTTGTACGGCGCAACTTCAACCACCAATTCAAAATATATCAACGACCCCAACCTGAAGCCAGAGAAGTCCTGGACGACGGAATTCACAGCAGAGAAGGACCTTGGCAGCAACCAGTTGCGCATGACCTACTTCATCGAAGACGTCAAAGACTCTTTGTATAGCCAAAACATTTCCGACCCCGCAGCAGCGAACGCCACCGTGTCACGGGTGCAAAACGTCGGTCGCATCCTGACCAACGGTCTGGAAGCCGCCTTCAATGGCGAGAACATATTCGCCAAGGGCTTGGACCTGTCCGGCAGCGTCACCTACACCGACTCTCAGATCATGGAGAACGACGGCTTTGTCGCAGTCGCGGGAGACACCATCGGCAAACGCCAGCCCAACATCCCGACTTGGCGTGCCACGGCGCTGGCCAGCTACCGAATTGACGACCACTGGAGCACCACGCTGGGCGCACGTTATAGCGGCCCACAATTCAGAACCCTGAACAACGCGGACGTGAACGGCTACACCTACCAGGGCGTGAGCGAGTTCTTCACCACCGACGTGCGCGTTCGCTATGTCGAGGGCAAGCGTTGGAGCGCCTCTTTCGGCATCGACAACCTGAACAACTACCAATACTGGAACTTCCACCCCTACCCCAATCGCAGCTATGTGTTTGAGCTGAAGTGCGATATCTAAAGTGACTACTGGGAGTGCCTCCAGTGAAAAAGTCTCAGGCTATAGGCGTGAGATTTTTTTCTGGTGAAGTCTGGCATGCGCCTTTGCATACAGCCCGACCAACTGGATGGCCTCCCGCTGCTCTCGCTCTTGCGCGCTACTGGCTTTGTGCGTGGCGTTGCGGGTCACGTTCTACAAACATTTATGCTAGCTACTGGCGCTCGGGAACCAACGATGATGAAGTCAACAGGAGTTTGGATGATTCACCTTCTCAGGATTATTTTTTGTACTGCACTGGTAGTTTGTCTGCAACC
>CANFNO010000011.1 GCA_947447845.1 Burkholderiales bacterium
AGCTGACCAGTCCGTGGCCACATAGGCACTCTCAAATGGTTCCATGTTCCTGGCAGCATCACCCATGGTGGCGCGCAGATAAGCCAGATAGTCGCGGGTTAGTTGCATGTCGGTGCGCGCATCTTTGGACAAGGACCCATGTCCTGGGATTATGACCTGGGCATCAAACCCCAACAAGGTATCCAACGCCGAGATCCAGTGGCGACTGTCGGCCTGCCCTACATAGGGAATGCGGCTGCGAAACACCAAATCCCCCGCAAACAATACCTTCTCAGATGGCATGTAAATAGCGATATCTTCCGGGGTATGAGCAGGACCCACAGGCCGAATTTGAAATTGAACGCCTCCGACCGTGAGATTGGTGTCCCCTGCAATCCAGTCGTCAGCCTCTATCAGTCGGGTTTGTGCATCGATCCACGGTGCTAATTCCTGCCGTGAGGCCTCAAGGCGCAGGCGTGCCGTATCGGAGTTCAGGTACTCCTTGGCAGCCGCGTGGGCCACGATTTTTGCCCCGATGGCCTTAAAAGCTTGCAAGCCATAGATATGGTCAGCGTGGTAGTGCGTGACCAACACGTGAGTGACAGGCAACGGGGTGATTTTTTTGATTTCGACAATCAAGCGCTCTGCCAACGCAGGAGACCCAAGCGCGTCAATGACCACCACGCCGGCGGGCGTCACCACAAAGGCGGCGTTTGAAATGAAGTTCTGATTTGCCTTCGAACCGAGGGCGGAAACACCTTCCACGTACCATGCCGAAGCGGAGACGTGTTGCGGAATCATCGCAGGGGCCTGCTGTGCCGCGCAAACCAGCGCGACGCACTGAAGGCAAATGCCCAGCCAGTAGCGCCAACCCAAAAGTCGCTTCAACCATGTCATATAGCACCTAAAGTTTGCGCAGCGTCAAAGGACGAATTAGGTTAATCTACCATCATATAAGCAACAACTGAATTAGTAAGAACCACTATATGAATCTAACTGCGGTCGTGGAGCAATACGGAGAGAGCGCTGTCCTGGCAACGGGTGGACTGTGCATTGGCATGCTCTTCGGCTTCTTTGCACAGCGCTCGCGCTTTTGCCTACGCTCAGCAGTCATTGAGTTCTGGCATCGCAAATTGGGCGAAAAATTGTCGGTGTGGCTACTTGCATTCTCCAGCGCCGTGGTCGGCGTGCAACTGCTGATCCTTTTGCACGGACTAGACGTCACCAGCGCGCGGCAGCTCGCCTCGCGCGGCAGCCTGTCTGGCGCGCTGACAGGTGGCCTGCTATTTGGCGGCGGCATGATCATGACGCGAGGCTGTGCAAGTCGCTTGTTGGTGTTGTCAGCAAATGGCAATTTGCGTGCGCTTCTGTCCGGCCTGATCTTCGCAGTCACGGCCCAGTCCGCACTCTCTGGTGCCCTGGCACCGCTGCGCAACACCATAAGTGCTTGGTGGACGGTGGACGGCGGAAGCGCACGGGATCTGCTTTCCATTACGGGAGCGGGGCATCTTGGGGGCTTGTTGTTCGGGATGCTATGGCTTGCCGCCGGCCTGTACGTTTCCATTCGCAGTGGGTGGGGATTTTGGAAGTGGGTCGGTGGCATAGGAGTTGGCTTGACGATTGCTTCAGGCTGGCTATTCACCTACCTGATTTCCACCAATACCTTTGAGGTAGTTCAGGTGCAGGGACTCACCTTCAGCGGCCCCTCGGCGGAGTGGCTGATGCGGGTGTTGTCATCACCAGCACCTGCCATCGGCTTTGACTTTGGACTTTTACCTGGGGTTTTTGCTGGGTCATTCTTAGGTGCCTGGTTCGGCCGTGACCTCAAGCTTGAAGGCTTCAAGGATGGCTACAGCATGACGCGCTACATCGTAGGCGCGATGCTAATGGGCTTTGGGGCCATGCTGGCCGGAGGCTGCGCAGTGGGCGCGGGGATGACAGGGGGCTCGATCTTTGCACTGACCGCCTGGCTGGCACTGTTAGGAATGTGGGCGGGCGCTGGTGTTGTTGATCGACTGCTCGACACCCACCCGTTGACCGAAACCACTGCACCACAAACGGCAATGCCTTTGCGGGCTACGTAGAAAGCGTTTGTCTACGCTCTTGCGTAAGAATCGTCAAATCGTTGTCTAGCAAAGCCCCTGCAGGCAAGATATTCATTCGCAATTGCTTATATTGTAATAACATAGGGTGTCGGCCACAACAAGTCGGGTACAAACCCACGGTGATCGACGGCCAGTTCACACGGCCATCCCAAATCAATCTGACAGGAGATAAAGCATGTTCAAATTTTTCTTCTCGCTTGTTCTAGCGATGTGCTTCAGCATCGCCCAAGGGCAAGACATCAAAGTGGTTTACCACATCAACACGGGAGTGGACACCGCTTCAGCTGCACTGAACAACATTCAAAACCATTTGACTGCCGATCCCAAGGTGAAGATTGCGGTCGTGACCCACGGTCCAGGCATTGACTTCTTGTTGCAAGACGCGAAAGACAGCAAAGGACGCGAGTTCAGTTCTGCGGTGAGCGATTTGTCAGCAAAGGGCGTTTCATTTCGGGTTTGCAACAACACATTGGTAAGCCGCAATATCAACCCTGACAAACTTTTGATGGAGACCAGTATTGTTCCATCGGGTGTGGCAGAAGTGGCACGACTTCAAGCCAAAGAAGGCTATGTCTACCTAAAGCCTTGATGAATCTTCAACCTGTACACAAACCGCCCTGCACAAGTTGACGATCTGCTCGTTGGCAATGCGATAGTAGATTTGAACCCCATCTCGTTGCTTGGCAAGAACACCTGCCTTGTATAGCGTGTTGAGGTGCTGCGACATGTTGGGCTGTGTGGTGTCTATCTTGCTTAACAAGTAGCTGACATTTTGCTCACCTTCACACAAACAACTGATGATTTTGAGCCGCATCGGGGCCGACATCACGCGAAACAACTCCGCAGCCTTGTCAAAAACATGATCCGGCTTGTCCAACTCGGATCGAACTTTTTTGCGGATACTTGTCGCCATATGAACCTACAGCCCCTTTGAGGACCCATTTATTGCACATTGCATAGCGCAAGTATAAGTGACCCTGCATGTGAGCTCACGGTTTGATTTCGACCGTTTGCCGTTCAGACACAACAACGCACACAATGGCAATATTTCCGTCCCCACAATAGACCACTGTCAATTGGCGTCTCAACCAATCGACCGGCCTTCCCCCGCCTCTTCGACCGTGCGTCCCTCCCGAATGTGGTAAATCCTCTTGAAGGTAGGAATGATTTTTTCGTCGTGCGTCACCACAATGACTGCGGCCTGGTATTGGATTGCCATGCGGTTGAGAATGCGCATCACAGCCAAGGCCCTTTCACTGTCCAGCGGCGCTGTAGGCTCGTCGGCCAGAATTACAGGCGGTCTGTTAGCCAAAGCTCTGGCAATCGACACCCGTTGCTGTTCTCCACCTGACAACTGGGAAGGCTCCGCCTTGGCGCGATGCGCAACATCCAGTTCTTTGAGTAGCTCCAGTGCCCGTGCCCGCGCTTGGGTATTGGGCATTCCTGCCAGCATCGGGAGCAAGGCCACGTTGTCGGTCACGTCCAGAAAGGGGATCAGATAGGGCGCCTGAAAGACAAAACCAATGTTGTCGCGTCGCAAGGAGCGCAGATCCTTGGTTTTCCAGGCATTGTCGTAGAGCGTGTTGCCGCCCAACACCATGCGACC
Organism: Burkholderiales bacterium; assembly: GCA_947447845.1. Next base: position 3,691 of record CANFNO010000011.1, read on the forward strand.
GGAAGTCGGCTCGATGATGGCACCCAGGCATTTGAGCATGGTGCTCTTGCCGGAACCTGAGGGCCCCACGAGTCCGACAACTTCGCCAGGGCCAACCTCCATATCAACGCTTTTGAGTGCTTCGACGGCAGTATCGCCTTGGCCATAGACCTTGCGCAAGCCCTGAACAACGATGCCTGCCTGGCTGGTGGTAGCTTGGATGATGGATTGCATGCTCATCCGCCAATCGCTTCTGCCGGATCGACCTTGATGGCGATGCGAATGGCCAGAGTGCTCGCCAGCGCGCAGATCAGCATCACCACCGCAAGACCGCGCAAGGCATCGCTTTGCAACAAAAGCACGTATTTGGGGAAGACCGGTGCCCATAACGTGGCCGCGAGCTTTCCAACGAAGAAGCCGATCAATCCCAATCCCATGGCCTGCTGAAGGATCATGGAAGCGATGGTCGCGTTGCTGGTGCCAATGAGCTTCAAAACCGCAATCTCACGAATCTTCCCCATCGTCATGGTGTAGATGATGAAGGCCACGATGGCAGCACTCACGATGGCCAGGATGACCAGAAACATGCCGATCTGCTTGGCTGAAGTAGCTATGAGCTTGGCGACCAGAATGTCCTCCATGCCCGCACGGTCGAAGGCTTCCAGGTGCTTCCATCGCCGGATCGGCTCGGCAACCTGTTCCGGCGAATAGCCTTCCCGCACCTGGACCAGCACGGCGTTCACGCTGTGGCTGCTGGTCTGGCTGGCAATGGCGGCATCCAGCAGCCCTGGCACGCCCGGACGATTGAACGCGGGGTTGGCCGCGGTGCGCGCACGATCGTTCACGATGGCATCGTTGTCTTTCAGGAACTGCGCCTCCTGAGCATCCTTCAAGGGAATAAACACCATGGGGTCGCCGCCCGAAGACACCATGCGCTGGGTCAGGCCGACCACGTCGTAATCATGACGACGGATGCGGATGCGGTCCCCAAGGGCAAAGCCGGTTTTCGCGTCTGCCACCGCTTCATAGTGGCTGCGTGTCAAAGGTCGACCCGCCACCAACTGCGCAGGACTTCCGGGCTTGCCTGGCTCTATGCCCACCACCATGGCACGCGCCTCGTCAGAGCCTCTTTGAACCTGCATGTTGAGGTAGGTCACATTGGCTGCCCGCGCGACGCCGGGCATGCCTTCGATGCCGTGAACCGCATCGTCCTTGAGACTGGACGACTCCGCGTAAGGGCCCTGCGTGTCCTTTTGCACGACCCACAAATCTGCACCACTGTTGGTCAGCAAGGCCTCGGCATCATCCACCATGCCGCGATACACCCCGGCCATGGACAAAGTCACCCCAATAAGCAATCCAAGGCCTATACCCGTCAAAACAAATTTGGGCCATGCATGCAGGATGTCGCGGCCTGCCAGGCTAATCACTGCGCCGCTCCGGCTCCGCCTGCGGGCGCGACGATAGCGTCCACGACCTGTAGGCGAGCACCAGCCGACAAGGGCTTCTGGCTGTAGACGACGACTTCATCTCCTGCTTTGAGACCGTCAAGAATTTGGGTTTGTCCATCCAGACTGGTGGCGCCTGGTTTTACAGGCACGAAGACAGGTTTGTCCGATTCCATGCGCCAGACGCCGGTGGCGCCACCCTGGCGCTGAATGCTCGCTGCCGGAATCATGAGAGATGGGGATAGGGACGGCAGTTGAATGGTTGCTTCTGCCATTTCTCCTACCGACATCCCGAGAGGCGCCTTGTCAAATGCCAATTGGGCGATGCGCTCTTCAGTCACGCTGTCGCCGAGCAACTCGACCCGGGCCACCGTGCCAGACATGGGGATTTGCGGTTGGGAACGCAAGACAATGCGAGCTTTCAAGCCTTGTGCGAGTCCACCTGAACGGCCCTGGTCCACACGCAGCCTCACCCACAGACTGACCGGATCAATAAGGCGCAGAACCGCTTGCCCCGCCACTACGGTTGTTCCGGGCTCCGCATCGCGCGCGGACACTACGCCATCGGATGGAGCGATCAAGCGAACATTGGCACGCTGCTGCAGCAAGGCTGCCCGATCCGCCTTGGCGCGGTTCAAATCCTGAGCAGCGCCCAGTGCGTTGGCGCGGGCCGACTCTAGCGCGGCATCGGCTGACGCCTTGGTTTGGGTGAAACTCTCCAAGGCGCCCGAACTGATGAAATGCTGATCCGCCAGGTCCTGGTTGCGGCGCATGTTGGAAGCCGCCAATTCGCGCCTGGCAACAGCGTCAGTTTGAACTGCCGTCGCTGCGGTCTGAGCGCTTCTGGCCCGCTCAATCGCGGCATCCAGTGATGCCAGGCGCTGGTCTATGTCCACCGGGTCCATCTCCGCAAGAAGCTGTCCAGCCTTGACCGTGTCGCCCACGTCGACTTTTACACTCAGCACGCGCCCGGCCACGGTTGGCCCGATCATCCAACTGCGCCTGGCCTCTACTGTGCCTATGCCAAAGAGCCCGGGTGCAAAGATGCCCTCTTTGACCTGACCCACAGTCACTTTGATGGGTGCCAGCGGACCGGAGCGCAACATCACGAAGAAGAACAGGCCAATAAGCAGCACGGCTAAGCTAGCCAACAAAAGGCGGCGTTTGATCGGTGATGTGAGCGACACAGGTGGTCCATTCAATTGGTTGTTGATGCAGGTTACTCCCATCCATGATGTTGGACGATCGGCAGACCAAAACTTACAGGGGCATCATGCCCATGCGACTTTGCATCATCTGTCGGCGCTCAGCCATGTTGCCCGGCATTCCATTCATGTCATGGCCGTTCGCATCCGTCGGCATCATGTGGGCGCGCTTTTCCATCATCAACTTCTGCTGCTCGGACATCAATGCCTGACGCTCCGCATCTGTTTTGGCTGCGCTCATTTTCTTCTGCATAGATTCGCGCATCGCCTGCATTTCAACGGAACCCATTGCCTTCATACCACCGGCTGTATGGTCCATCGGAGCGGACCTTCCATCGTGGTTCATTCCCATCATCGAGCCCTGCTTGCCGGCCATTTGCGTCTGATGCTCTGCCATCAGCGCTTGGCGCTCCTCATCGGTCTTGGCCGCACTCATCTTCTTTTGCATGGCCTGCATGGTGGAGGAATCCATTCCCATCGTGCCCTGCATGCCGTGGAACAAATGATCCATGGGCGTGGATTGCGCGAGGCTTGCGATCGAGGCCCCAATGAGAGCAATGGACAGCGCAATAACAAGGTACTTCTTCATAGCGATCTCCTAAAAGTTGATTGCATTGGACGAATCAGGACATGCGGCCCACAGCGCAGCTCACAAAGGACTTGGCGTTGGCCAGTCCTGCATCAATCCCGGCAAGCGAGCCCTTCTCTGGATAGCCCATGGTTCGCAGCTTTTGGACTACTACGTCGCGGACCGATGTAGCGCCAGTAAACCGCACCACCTGATGTTCACGATCCACGAAAAGGTCAGAGATCTCCGGCATATCTGACAGGGCTTTAGTAATGGATTTTTCGCACCCCCCACACTTGAGGTTGTCGACTTCGACTTGCATGGATAGCTTCATTTCGATGTCCTTCTTGGTTATCACCGTGAGAAACGGATTCACTGCGGTATGGGGAAAGTATGGATGCCAAACACGAATACCCATATGATTAGAGTCATATGAAAAGCATGATTCTTCCACCAGATCTCAAGGCACTTTTGCCTCCAAATTTCCACGCACTTTGTGAGGGCGCGCGCTGCTCAAAAAACGAACGCATATTCCACAGCGGCGCGAGACCAGAATGGATGTTCTATGTAGTCTCGGGGGAAATAATCCTTGAGCGCACAGGATTGCAGGGAGAGCCCGTGGTGCTGCAGCGAACACGTCAAGGGTTCGTGAGTGAAGCCAGTCTCAAATCCGCCAAGTACCACTGCGATGCGCTCGCCATCACCGACTCGACCGTTGTCAAGATTCCCATTAAGGACTTGTCCGCTGAGCTTGATTGCGACCCCGCATTCGCCAGCCGGTGGATCGGCATGCTAAATGGTGAAGTCCGACGCCTGCGGCTGCACTGTGAGCGACTGAGCATGAAATCGGTCAAAGACCGGGTGCTCCACCTCATCAATACAGAGGGGCGAAACGGAGCCTATACCGCCGCCACTGGACTCAAATCGCTGGCGGGTGAGTTGGGCGTTACGCATGAGGCGCTTTACCGGACACTGGCCGCATTGGATCAGGCTCAAGTGATACGGCGTGAAGGCAGCACGATGACGCTTTTAAAGCGATAAGATCGAAATTTAGGCATCGCTGCTGACGACACAATCGAGTGGCAAGTCAAAATCTACGGCACTCGTAGACTTTTGCATCTCAGTACGAACGAGTTTCACCATGACTACTTACGACCCTAGACGGCGAATGGCTCTGAGTTGTGCAATGTCAGTCATCCTGCTGATGTTGTCCAGCAGCTCTCAAGCACAAAGCAACCCATCCCGACCCGTTAAATTACCTGCTATCAAGCTCTCCGATCTCACTGGCGAAATCCATGATCTGAGCTCACTTCCGGGCAAAGTCTTGATGTTGAACTTTTGGGCCACCTGGTGCCCTCCTTGCAGGGCCGAGATGCCCTCCATCGAACGGCTGCATCTTTCGATGCAAGGCAAAGATTTTGTAGTACTTGGTATCAACCAGGGTGAATCAGCAGAAAAGATCAAATCAAAAATTGGTATGTTCAGCCCCGACCCCACCTTTCCCCTGCTGGTTGACGCCCGCAGCGAGGTAGGCGCTTATTTCAAGGTGAACGACCTTCCCACGACCCTGATTTTCAACAAGCAAGGCATCCTGACAGGCGTCGCCGACGGAGCACGCGACTTCACCAGCGCGAACATTCGCAAGAACATCGAAGACCTCTTGGCGCAGTAGACAACCCTGCGCATAGCGACCAAATCGAACCAAGGGCTTGCACACCAGACAGCGGACTGTCTGGAGCACCCGGAATCGGCCCGTCAGCGCAGGTCAAAGCCATGGTCCCGCTTACTCATCATTTTGCGAGCCTCACGAGCTCACCTACCGTAGTGGCTGTTAAACCACGACGCTATTCTTGCAGTGCCATCGCCTCTAAACGCAGGCGAGTTGCCTCATTCAGTGAACGTCCACGCCAAGGAATCAAGCCGGGAACTATCCTCAAATATTCCGCATACGAGCCAGGGTGTTTTGCCAAAATTCGGCCTTCCTCTTTGCGGCTGCCAATGACCAAGTACATAGTCATGCACAGGGTAGAGATGAGCCATGTATCGGTCATGGCTTGGCTCCAGACAAAAACCAGCGTCAGGAAATACCAGGGATGTCGTATCCAGCAGTTCCACGGGCTGAATGTCAATGGCCAAGTGTCGGACTTGAGCCCCAGAAAGCTGGAGATGGAATAGAACTTTAGCGTGTGGATGAAAGCCAGAACGACACCAACATTGACCACGATCCTTACCGACTGTAGCCAGCTTTGGTCTTGCCACAATGGGATTGCCGGAAACCTCGCGAGAACCAGGAACGGAATAGCCGTCATCACCATCGCAATGAGGTTGTAGGTTAGACGACTTCGGTGCCCGAACAGACGATCCAGGCGAGTGCCAGCCAGAAAGCTGTGGCTGAGGCCAAAGAGCGCCCAAGCTCCAATGAGCAAAAAGTAGTGATTTACCATCCGAGCAGATGCTAAACCCAATGGACTGACATCCTCTGTATATGCCCGTTCTCCGGGATAAAAGATTCTCAGCTAGTCAGGGGCCAACAGATCAATGTGTGCATTCCGCTGCCTATGTCTGGTGCGCACCACTGGGCCGACACTGGACAACTATCGGAAGCTTTACCTTCTGAGCAGTCTCAACCCATTGGCTACTACCAGCAAGCTTGCCCCCACATCTGCAAACACGGCCATCCACATGGTGCCCATGCCAACCAAAGTCAGCACCAAGAAGACGGCCTTAATGCCTAAAGCCAGCACGATGTTCTGAACCAAGAGCGCATGCGTGTCACGCGACAAGCGCACAAAGCGTGGCAGCTTGCGCAAGTCGTCATCCATCAAGGCCACATCGGCGGTTTCAATGGCGGTTCCCGTACCGGCCGCACCCATGGCAAATCCGATGTCGGCCCGTGCCAATGCGGGTGCGTCGTTAATGCCATCACCCACCATGCCAACCGCACCCCCTTGTGCAATAAGCCCTTCAATGGCCTTTAGCTTGTCTTCGGGCAGCAAGTCGCCCCGCGCATCATCAAGTCCTACATGCGCGGCGATGGCTTTTGCTGTGTGTGCGTTGTCTCCTGTCAGCATGACGGTTTTGATGCCCAAGGCATGCAACTCCTCAATGGCTTGGCGGCTGCCTTCCTTGACGGTGTCCGCTACCGCAAACAGACCTTGGACGCTGTGCGCATCGGTCAGCAAAATAACCGTTTTGCCCTGCTCTTCCAAGGCTGAAAGTTGCAGCTCCAACGCATCGGAACAGCGCCCCTGCTCGTGAATGAGGCGGTGGTTGCCCAGGTAATAGGTTTTGCCGTTGATCACCCCTTTGACGCCACGGCCCGCTAAGGCCTCAAACTGCTCAACCGCATGTAGACCCACGCCATCACGCTTGGCCGCTTGCGCCACGGCCAGGGACACGGGATGGTCTGAACGCACTGCCAAGCTTGCAGCTAGGCTGCGCACATCTGCATCATCCCATCCATTAAGCGTAAAGAAATCGGTCTGGGCAGGTTTGCCTTGTGTAATGGTGCCTGTCTTATCCAGGGCAAGCCATTTCAGCTTGCGCCCCTCTTCCAGATAGACGCCGCCCTTGACCAGAATGCCATGGCGCGCCGCTGCGGCCAAACCACTGACAATCGTGACGGGCGTAGAAATTACCAGCGCACACGGGCAGGCAATGACCAGCATGACCAAGGCCTTGTATACCCAGCTGATCCAGTCACCGCCCAACAGCAAGGGCGGCAACACCGCAATTGTCAGCGCGATGGCAAACACCACCGGGGTGTAGACCTTGGCAAACTGGTCGACAAAACGCTGTGTCGGTGCTTTTGCGCCTTGGGCCTCTTCGACCGCATGGATGATGCGCGCAAGGGTGCTGTTATTGGCCGCTGCAGTTACCTCGTATTCAAATGAGCCAGACGTGTTGATGGTGCCGGCAAACACCGGGTCACCGGCTTGCTTGTCTACTGGCAGACTCTCGCCAGTGATGGGTGCCTGGTTCACGCTGGAGCTACCGCTGACTATGGTGCCATCCAAGGCAATACGTTCGCCCGGTTTGATGCGCACTTTTGCACCCACCACCACCGACTTCGCGGTCATGTCCTGCCAGGACCCATCGATTTGCAGGACTGTGGCTGTCTCGGGCGTGAGCTGCAGCAGGGCGCGAATGGTATGGCGCGCGCGGTCCAGCGACTTGGCTTCAATCAGCTCGGCCACAGTGAACAGCACCATCACCATGGCGGCTTCCGGCCACTGTCCCAAAACCAAAGCGCCGGTTACCGCAATGCTCATCAGCGCATTGATGTTCAGGTTGCCATTGCGCATGGCAATCCAGCCCTTCTTGTAGGTGGTCATGCCACAGGCCAGCACTGCCAAAAGTGCCAAAGCAGCGACCGTTGCAACAGGCAGTCCGAACCAATGGGTGGCCTCAGACGCTATGGCGGCAAGTCCGGCCAGGGCCAGTGGCCACCAAGGTTTTGCCGGCTCGGGCGCGGCATCTGCATGGTCATCATCGGCAATCTCGGGGGTAAAGCCGAGGGAGCGAACGGCGACAAGAATCGGCTCCATGGCAAGTGGCTCGTGTGTAACGGTGAGCACCCGCTGCATAAGGTTGAATTCCATACCGGAGACACCTGTCATGCCGCCCAGCTTTTTGCGCAACAACGCCTCTTCGGTGGGGCAATCCATCTGCATGATGCGAATCGGCGTCTGCACTTCGGTACCCACCGCTGTCTTTTGGGGACGTCTTAGGGATGTGGGCATAGCCACGCTGACCGTGTGCCCACTGCAGCAGGCATCCGATCCTTGATCGTGAGCCTGGTCTTGGTCGTTGGTATGACCGTGATCGTACTCGGCGTCTTGGTTACTAGGCTTGTCGTTCGGGTGATGATCGTGTGCGGACATGAGGGGCTTTACATTGGAACTCATCCCATTACGCAACCTGAAGCTACTATAGAGTCAAGAACTATTTGGAGCCCGCGATGAAAATCGGTGAATTAGCCCAGGTCGCCCAGACCACGGTGGAAACCGTGCGCTATTACGAGAAAGAAGGCCTGTTGCCAGCCACTGCGCGCACGGCGGGCAACTTCCGGGTCTACGGTCCGGCGCACTTGGAGCGCTTGCGCTTCATCCGCAACTGCCGCGCGCTCGATATGAGCCACGAAGAGATCCACACCCTGCTGGACCTGGCCGACGAACCCGCCGAGGGCTGTGGTGCCATCAACGCTGTGTTTGACCAGCACATGGCCCATGTGGATGAGCGCATACGTGAACTCGTCCATTTGAAAGAGCAACTGGCCATGCTGCGCCAACGCTGCCAGACCGAGCAGTCGGTGGATGCCTGCGGCATTTTGCAGGGCCTAGCCGCCATGGAATCTGAAGCCAAACCCGAACGCCATACCCATCTGGGTTGAATGCCGACAAGGAGACAAACATGCAAAACAAAGCGCATTGGGAAAAGGTCTACACCACCAAGGCACCCGACAACGTGAGCTGGTTTCAGCCACATGCGGAGATGTCCATGCGATTGATTCACGACACCGGACTGGGACGCGATTCCGCCATCATCGATGTGGGCGGTGGCGCGTCTACATTGGTGGACGACCTTTTGGATGATGGCTACCGTGCGCTCACTGTGCTGGATTTGTCTGGCGCTGCACTGGACGAGAGCCGACGCCGTCTGGGTAGCAAGGGCAATAGCGTTCGTTGGATGGAGGCTGACATCACGCAGGCGGCGTTTGAACCTCAAGCCACAGAGATATGGGGGCTGAAGAAAACATCAATTCAAAGTCTGCCGTATTGATGGATGCAGGTGCGAGGCGGGGCAGGTTCATTTGTTTTGGTCCGGACAGGGGTCTGTCGGTCATTGTGGCATTCGAATGACCAGCCGTTGGCACCAGCCTGTCCCAGCTCTCGGCCCGGTTTCTTGCGTTTTTAGAGCTGTTGAACAGGTTCGGGCGCCCTCCCCGCTTGCCGATTCCACGAATAGGCCTGATATGTGTTGACCTGTCAAGTTCGTGATGAACGGTATCTGTCATGCAATGTGTTGGTAGCAGAACGGACGGCTTTGCGACGGTTGATCAGTCTGATATGCGCGGATTGGTTACCGCATGACAACCGATTCGTCGGGGAGCTGCCTTTCTCTAAGAGCGAGGGTCAATGTGTCACCACATGCCTCATAGGCCTACCAAGGGTTCTCCCACCGTTGTCCATTCTGCTACCGACACACTGCTGAGACATCGCACTGCTCCTTATCCTTGAGTATTCGGTTGCGGCATTTCCTGACCCACCGCCCAGATAAATCCAGCGAGTTCTCGTGCTATTGCCGTGCATATCTGCACCTTGAGTTTGCCTCGCCCTTCGAGCGATTTGTAACGCCCACACATGCGCTTTTGACCATCCCATGCTATTTCTTGAACAGCCACTGATGCCTTCTCGGCTCTGCGTTGTAAATGGGGTGATTTTCTCGCTGCATGTCGGTATGTCCAGGCCGCCTCGACCAGTAAACGGCGGACATGCCCATTTCCGGTCTTGGTAATACCGCCACGCGATTTGCTTCCCCCGCTAGAGTGCTCACTTGGCACCAAGCCTAGATACGCCATCAACTGCGGCGCCGTCGCAAATCTCTTCAGATCGCCGAGCTCTGCGACGATCGTTGTAGCTGTTAACAGACTCACTCCTCGCAATGCCATGAGCCCCTGTATCACGGTACAAAACACTGATTTGGATGCCGCTTCCTGGATTTGCTTGTCTACCGAGTCGACTCGCTTGTCCATGGCCACCACAAGGTCGACGTATTCCTGGAAGACAATCTGCTGCACAGCATGATCAAATTTTTGCAACTTAAACCAACGGTAGTGCGCTTGGGTCCAGTTTGTCTTGCCATCATAGTTTCTGCCATGCCTGAGCAAAAATGCAGTCAAGCGCTGTCTGGCTTGAAGTTGTAAATGCTTCAAATCCTCTCTGGCACGAGTCAAATCGCGCAGCGCCTCCTGTGCCCCATCCGGAACCCAAACTGCTGTGAGCTCCCCGGCGCGATGAAGCCGAGCCAATGACAAACTGTCGCGCCGGTCCGTTTTGACTCGGTCACCGGCCTTTCTAGGAATCAGTGACGGAGCAACAACTTGGCACTCCCACCCCAAATCAGAAAGTTGACGAAAGATTCCATATCCGCAAGGGCCTGCCTCGTAGCAAAATTTCAGCTCAGCATCGTCCTTGCGAAGTTGCCTGACCAACTTTGCAATGGCCTCCACCGTATTGGCGATCTCGCCAATGTAGCGAACCTCACTACTACCCGAGGGCGCCACTGAAACGGCAATTGTTTCCTTATGGACATCCATCCCGACGTACTTGATAAACTTATCCACGATCTGCCTCCTCAATTTCGGCTCTGCGCCTTCGGTTGAAAACCCCAAGCGTAATCCGCGTCGCTTGAGGGTGGCAGGTCAACACATGATGTCTAAGATTAATAACAATATCTTAGGGCTATTATTGGAAAATTGTCATCGACTACCCGCCGCCAAGGTGAGATAGATTGCTTTACGCGCACTCGCTTCCCCAGCAAACAACAATACCCAGCCAATCACGCAGCCCATGGCAAGTGAACGTATTCATCATTGGCTGCTTCGAGACGCATTCGAATATCACTGCCATTAGAGACAAGCGCCAACTTGACCATTGGTGGACACTCCCGCAGTCCCGCAGATCGCTCAAATTCGTTGAACCATATCCAGTTAACACCAAGTGCTGCTGCCAATTCGGACAATGTCTCAACATCCCATGCCTGACAGGTGCGCCGAACCAGCCTATCCGTCGTTGTGACGACCTGCCCCCGTCCGATGCGTTCCGGCTGGATATTGAACTCGGCGATCTTTTGGCGAATGATCTGGATGTCTGACGAATTGCCTGTCAATGCTGCGTACATGAGCTTTAGCAGTGGCCAGTAACCGATAGGCGGAGTGAATGCATCCGCCGCGCCTTGCCTTCCACCACAATGTGGACAAGGGTCATCTGCAAGCCGTGCCTGATGCCCTCGAACAAAGGGCATATGACATTGATTGCAACTCGAATGCAACAAATCACCATGGACTGCGCAATGCCGAGCAACGGGCCACTGGTGAAATACCCGCCAGTGAGCGCAACCATACTTCGCAAAATCTTCAGCAACGCAAGTAGGACATCGACGCAAGGTCGTTGACTCTACCAGCCCGAGTCTTCGTATGTCGTTTGCCTTTGTGTCTCTTACATTGCGCTCATCCGTAAGCAATTCATGCCAACCCAAAGCCTGAGACTGAAGCATGACATTACTGTAGAGCGGAACTTGCGTGTGCTCTTCAATCAGGCGCTCTGGAGTGTAGTAACCCTTGAAGACTTCGTTAACCAGCTTTCGAATTTGAAAGCCGAGGCTGAGATCATGCGAAAGCACACTAACCTGATTTCCACGTAGGCTCTTCTTCTTGATGTCGATGCGCTGACACCGAGCCCACGCGCTAATTAGTGAATGCATGGTTGCGAATTTTGGAACAAATGGCGTCATGTCAAATTCGAAAAAGTTCTACCTGCGGACCTAGCCTGGCAGGTAGTCGATTCAGTAAGCTACGTAGTGTTGAAGGTGAATGTTGTGCCAGCCACGCCACATCCGTTTTACAAACCTTTAAGAGTTCAGACCTAGAGATGATGGGCTTTGCTGTAATGACTAGTTCGATAGATCCCTTCGCTTGCGCCAGCCGTTTCCCTCGCACGCCTTCAAGCCATTGCTTTGCGAATTCCGGGTAGTCTGACAGCCACTGCCTTACAGCGCCAAGGCTAGCGTTCAGTTCGAGTGCGACCTCACGCATCGTTGTCGCCCCTAAGAATGCAGCCTCAACGTCCATTGGCAACGCCGGTACATCAATCTCTTCTGCAAATTCAGGCCAGAACGTCAATTGCCCACTTGGTCCGCAAGGGTCGGTATCAGCGGCCGCTTTGACAAATGCCTGGACAGCGCTCTCCACAGACGTGGCTTGCCACGCGCAAGTCCACACAATCATCCATTTGAGCGGGTGTGATCGGCGACGACCGCGAATCAGTGGGACAACCCAATTATTTGCCGGAATATTTACCAAGCTTCCCTGCCGCAGCATCCATTGATATAGTGGTGAAGATTGCAGCCATACAGATAATTTTGCATTGTTTAGTCTCGCTGGTGAGGTAGCAAGTCCAATCACGCGAAGGCGGTGAATCACTGCATTGCCCAAACCAATAGGACTGGCGCGGTCTAGACTTGCCAATGTGGAAGATAACGCCTGCATTAGAGATAAAGCTTGGATTTCCGCATCGGACTTGGGTGATCCCAGGGCTTGTGATTCGGATCCAGGTTGGCGCCAAACAGATCGTACCTTTTGTACCTGTTCGAGCGTCTGTTTATGGTGGGGGCACCACCATACACCCGGCAACTGCTGTGCGAGCTGCCATGTGAAATAACCACGTCGAGACAGCCCATCCTGATGACAAGCCTCACAGTATCGCAGTGGATGATAAGATCCGAATTTTGACGCGGGCAGGCCCAGCACTATGGGAATCGGCGTCGCAATCACATCGTTTGCCGCGTCAATCAGTTGCCTTCGAGTGGCCTCAGATGCAAATGGCCAGTACGCAGCAACTACAGTTCGAGACTTCAGTATCACCTCCGTACTACCGAGAAGCCCTTCAGTTGCATGGACAAACCTAGCCATCCCGGAAGGGACATCTACAATTCGACAACTGTGCTCACGTCCAAATAAAATATATCCGTCCGATCGTGTCTTTCCGCCACTCAACATATGCAACCGAGAACATAATCCGTACAGTGACTCTCCCTCCCACCAAGTTGGGATGTGTTGCAGCCGTGGTATGTTTTTGTTGACGGATGAAAAATCTTTCGATTTGCACACTGACATTACTTTGCCTTCCCGTTGTTGCGCACCTTGCGCCGAACTGTGATCACACTGGGATCGGGTGCTCCAGGAATATCCGTGTAACCAACTGCACCATCATTGTGTCCAGACCAGTAACTATTGATGATTGATTTCCCTTCTTTCATCACCGGTGTATCTAGAGCTTCGGTTATGTGAGCCATCGTCACTCTACTTGCATTAGCTTCAATGGCAGTACGCAGTGTTTCACGTCGAAGAACACTCAAGTAGTGGGTGAAACCGCCAGTTTTATTCAATAAAAATTCGGCGATATTTTCTATCGGCTCGTCTGGTTCTGGTAAAAGATTCTTGCCCCAAAGCT
>CANFNO010000012.1 GCA_947447845.1 Burkholderiales bacterium
ACTGACTCGCTGTGGCTCAGGGCATAGCGCACGTTGTCGGCCGACTGCATGGGGTAGAGCGGCACCGACACATAACCGGCCATCCAGATGGCGAAGTCTGCGATCAGCCATTCGGCGCTGTTTTTTCCCAGAATCGCGATGCGTGAATCTTGCGGCCAGCCTTGGGATTTGAGGAAAGTTGCCACACGGCGGGCTTGATCTACCAACTCACGCCACGTGGTGTTGCGCAACTGGCCGCCATCGAAGGGCTGGGTCAAGATGACGTGCGCGGGAAGGGTTCGCTCCCATCGGTACAGACGCTGCAGGGGCAAATCCTGGTCCGCAACCTGTGGTGCTTTGGCACCGGGCGATTTCATGCGCATAGGCTCCCCTTGGCGTTTTTTGGCTGGTCAGCGCGGCGCTTTTGCCACGCGGCTTTGCATGCATAGTCACCGATTTCCCCGCCGCCTGCAACGGGGGTTCGCCCGCGGATGGAGCTAACCCCGCCCGATAAACGGCATCTGCGTGGCCATGATGGTCATGAACTGCACGTTGGTTGACAGCGGCAGATTGGCCATGTGCAGCACGGCGTCGCCCACTTGTTTCACGTCCATCATCGGCTCGATGGCAATGGCGCCGTGGGCCTGCGGCACGCCCTTGGCCATGGGGGCGGCAAGCTCAGTCAGCGCGTTACCGATATCGATTTGACCGCAGGCGATGTTGTACTTGCGCCCGTCCAGCGAGAGCGATTTGGTGAGGCCCGTGATGGCGTGCTTGGTGGAGGTATAGGGAGCAGAGTTGGGGCGCGGCGCGTGGGCCGAGATGGAGCCGTTGTTGATGATGCGCCCGCCCTGTGGCGACTGGTTCTTCATCAGGCGAAAGGCGCCCTGTGCGCACAAAAACGAACCAGTCAGGTTGATGCCCACCACGTCTTGCCACTGCGCGAAGGTGATGTCTTCGAAGCCCACCTTCGGGCCGCTCATGCCGGCATTGTTAAACAGCACATCGAGCCGGCCGAACTTCTGCTGCACAAAAGCAAACAACGCGTCCACTGAATCGGGTTGGCTGCAGTCGGCGCTAAAAGCATGGGCACGCTCGGTTGCGGCCTCCTGCACTGCGGCCTGCAAAGGCTCTGGGCGGCGCCCGGTCAGCACCACGGTGTAGCCATCTGCCAGCAAGGCCAGGGCCACGGCTTTGCCGATGCCGGTGCCAGCGCCGGTGACCAGCGCGATTTTGGGAGCAGGGTTCATGTCATGCCTCGTCGTTGTGCAAATAGGTTTTCAGAATGGCAGCCTGATCCAGTGGCGGTCAGAGCCATCGCCGAACCCATCGCCCCGCTGCCAAAGATTGCGACGCGGGGCCGCGCTGCTTTTTGATTTTGCATAGCGCCCGAGTGTATGGCCACCGGGCAGCGTCTTCACGAGAGCAGGACACACTGCGGTGTCACTGCGGCGACGTGACTTACCAGGACTACTGGGGTGGCTGCGCCTCGGCGTTCTTCAACATCTCGTTATAGGCGCCCTTATCCACCTTTTTGTAGCGGCGCGACAGGGCAGCGTTTGAACCTGGAGTCTCTGCCGACTCTTTCAATATCTGGTCGCGATACGCCTCACGCGGGTCTTTGGCCGCTTTGGCTGCAGCGGGGTCAGCGTTTTCTGCAGTGGGATCCGCAGGGGCGTCTGCTGTCTGATCGGCCTCGGACGTATTGCCCAATTCAATGGAAGCTTCAGTTGCTTCATTGCCGACAACTGCTTGCGCATGCGCGGGGCCCACCACCATTGTCGTGGCGCCAAACGTCAATCCCAAAGCAAGCAATATAGGCTTCAACTTATCTCTGTTTTGCATACACCTTCCTTCCAAAAAAAGTTTCCTGGTGGCTGAGATCACTGCCCATCAATCAATTGGCAGCGTCAGATAAGGCTCACGGCACAATCCAGTCAGTTTCGCGAATCAGACTGTCTGCGTCGGCCTTCTCAAAGCGGACCACATATGCGCCTCTTGATGCGAAGCGTTGCCCAGGTCCGAGACTCAGGCGCGGGTAAATTGTTGTGCTGTTCGAATGCCCGACGGCGAGCGGAGCGGGTGCTGGTCCCGGATCCGAAGGAGCATCCGCACCGGAAGCCCTATTGCCCGCGTATCGGCCCCGATAACCCAAATTAGTCCGGTCTCTGGCCTCTTCTTCAGCGCGGCTCGCCTCACGCTTGCCGATCATGTTTTCGGCCCTCTCCAACAGGTAATCCCGATACAGGTTGTCCAGCATGTCAGAGATGGAGTCGGTCAGAAAAGTCAGTGCAAAGTACACCTCGGACTGCATGGCCTCGTCCACCAACGGAATCTTGCGCGACTTGAGCCAGGTGTGTGCATAGGCCAGGTTCAGCTCGCGCGTTTCCGGCATCTCGTAGGGGTAAATCAAGTGCGTCACCGGTTTCCAGGAAGCCGGGAAGCCGTGTTCCCCGTTAGACAGTCCGGCCGAGAAAAAGACCTGTGGCCCAACCGGGGGTTTGACTTTGGAAAGCTCGGCCACATCGGACGGCTGAAACCAAAACATCAGGGCGTCCGATGCGCCTGCCTCAGCGGAAAGTTTGCTCAGCAGTTTGTCCACTGGCTCAGCGGCGGCGAGCATTCTGTCCTCCACCGCAATGCCGGACGTGTGCAGGGCGGTCTTCAGCGCCTGCGCCGCGCCATGACCGACCGCATCGTCACGGAATACCTGTATCACGCGGCGCACCGGTTTTGCATCTCCGCTGCGCAGATGATTGGCGAAGACGTCCGCTTCCAGTGCCACGCCACGCGTAAAGTAGATCGAATAAATGCCTTGCTTGGCAGACGCCAAATCCACGCTGGGGAACCAGCATGGAACGCGCTGACTTTCACAAAAATCATGCACCGGTTCCCAGGTCCCGCCACCCAATCCGGATATCACCGCAAAGACCGGTTGCCGGCTGTAGAAAGTATCCAGTTGCGCACCCCAGGTGTTCGGCTCACCCTGGAGTTCCCAGACGTCCAGATCCCATTTTCTTTCGGTTCGCAGCAGCATTTCAGCTGCCGACACCATGTGGTGTTTGCCTTGCAAGCTGCTTCCGTTGTGTTGCGTAAAACCGATGCGCATCATGTCGAGAAAGACTTTGCGACGCTCGGCGCTCACGTCAGGCGTAACAATGGTGGCGAAGCGGATGCGCTGATCGGTCACGCCCGGCGACCACTGGGTGGAAAGCTGCTTCAAATAGGCCACCAGTGCAGACATATCCTTTTGGGGTAGGTCGTAGTGCGCCATCACGACGTTCATCGTTTGACCGTTGTTGTTGGTCCCCGTGCGGATGGTTTCTGCAAGCGACTCGTCGGTGTAGGGCGGGTGGTACTGGTTGGTCAGCTTGCCCACATGCAGGTCCATGTTGGCACGCCCCTTCAGGCTCAGATTGAGCAAATAGGTGCCGTTCACCGGGGGCACCATAAAGTCCCCTTCCACCGATCCCATTCCGCTTGGGCGATGGCAGGTGACACAGGCAGCCTTGGCACCTGTCACCTTGGCATTGTCAAAACGTATTCCCACCAGCGGTTCGCCTGAGGAAAGCACCCCTTCCTCATAAATGCGGCGTCCGATTTCCAACGCATCGGAAGCCATAGACAAGGTGGGTCCCATCAAGCCGGTCACGAACAGGGCAACCGCCACTCTTCGCAATCCGCAAACTAGATATGCACTAATACGATCCATGGCGATCTTCCGACTGGTTGTATGAATTCCGTTTATTTGATGTCGACTAATTCGATATCGAACAGCAGCAGTTCGTTGGGTCCAATGTCGGTGCCAACGCCACGCTCGCCATAGGCCATTGCGGGCGGAACAAACAATTGCCATTTCGATCCGACAGTCATCAGCTTGAGTGCTTCCTTCCAGCCGGGGATCACCTGATTCGCCCGCAGCGTCGCGGGATGGCCCGCCTCGGTGCCGTCGAACTCGACGCCGCTTAGCAAGGTGCCGCGATATTCGACCAGCACCGTATCGGTTTCGATCGGCTTGCGACCATTACCGGCTTTGACAATCTTGTATTGGAGGCCGCTGGGCAGCGTGATGACGCCTTCCTTGTCCTTGTTGGCAACCAGGAAATCGGCCGCCTTCTTGCGGTTTTCTTCCGAGGCTTCCTTGCGGTTGGCTGCCATGGTCTGGCGCACCTGGGACTGGAAGCCAGCCAGGATTTTGCGCATTTCCTTTTCGGGGATCAGGGTCTTCTGCCCCGAACTGCCGTCCTGCATGCCGCGCAGGAACAGTTGTTGATCGAACTCGAAACCTTGTTTCTTGAAGTTTCTAGCCGTCTCGATGCCGACCGAATAACTGATGCGATCCTTGTCAGTCTTTAGAGTGTTGGTTGCGTCATCGGCGAACGCTGCACCTGTCAAGAGAGTCGCGGCAACTGCCAGCGGGAAGAACACGTTTTGCGCTTTCATCGAACATCCTTTTGCAATTCATTTTCTACAGTTTAGAGGAATTTGGTCCTCTTACTTTTAGCGAAAAAAACGCCCCGACCGGTAGGAGGGGGCGTTGAGTGGTTTGGTTGCCGGGACACCCTTTGCAAGGTGCCCCGTTTTTCAGTTAAGCGGGCCGGAGCCCGCCAATCCGGTTAGCGAACCGTAGAGTTGAAAGAACCTGTCCAGGCGCTGTTGCCACCGGTTCCAACCGCTTGCAGCTTGAAGTACACCGTCGTACCGTTCGCCACACCTGCTGGTGCGTTGAAGGTATAGGGTGTGCCTGCAATCGCAGAGATCACGTTCACACCTCCGTTGACACCAGTGCTGGCTGGCGTGGTGGTTCCTGTCACTGCGGTGAGAGCAGCATTGGAAGTCGACCATGCCAGGTTGTAGCTGGTAGCGTTGGCAGGTGCAGTCCAGGTCACAGTAGCAGTAATGGGGGTACCATTGTTGCCACGATTAGCTGCTGCGCCCGTAGGTGTCACAGGTGCAGGGGGAGCCAAAGGCGTGACGCTGTTGGAGTTCGTGAACGACGAAGCATTGGTACCCAAGCTGACCGCTTGCAAGCGGAACAGTGTCGGAACCGTTGCCAGACCCGTAACAGTGGCCGAAGTAGCACCACCAGCGAGTGTGACGTTTACGTTAGTCCAAGTAGCACCAGCATCAACCGATTTCTGCAGCAGGTACGAAGCGTTGTTGTTAGCGTTGTCAACCCAAGTCAGGGTCGCACCACCAACGGTCGCTGTCGCCACCACGTTAGAAGCCGGAGCGATGATCGTCTGACCACTCAGGTCGATCGTCGCGATGTTGCCCCAGGCGCCAACCTGGTTAGCGGTTGCCGCAGCTACACGGAACAGGTAAGGCGTAGCACCAGAAGTCAGCGTCAGGTTAGCACCGTTGTTGATGGCGATGCTCACTGCGGTGCCCGAACCCGTCGTTTGACCGCCGGTACGGTTGGCAGTGGCCAGATAGGCAGGCGCGGTCTGAGTGAAGGTAGTGTTAGTACCGTCGCCCCAGCTCTTGCCGCTGTCGGTGGACACTTGAACCACGTAACGTGTTTCGCTGGTTGCCAGGTCGGTGAAGGTCAGCGTTTCGGCGTTGGCGCCAGTCATCTGAACCATCACGTTGCTCGGTGCAGCCAGGTTCGGTGCAACGGGTGTCGTCACAGCCACGTAGGTGTTGCCAGTTGCGCAGGTAGTCGCGTTACGGGCCGGAGCGCAGCTGCGTCCCAGAGCGGAGCTGGTGCCGTTGTTGTTGGCCACCACTTCGTACCGGTAAGTCGTGCTTCCTGCTACCGTGGGATCAACAAAGGTCACTGTCGCACCAGTGGCCGTTATATCCGCTGCCGCACGGGCAATGGTTCCAACTTGCGCATAAGCACCGACCGTGGCGCCGTTCACTGTGGCACGGTAGACGATGAAGCTGGTTTCGTTGTTGGAACGATCACTGAAGCTCACCGTAGCCTGGGCCGAGGTGTTAGCCGTGGCAGCCAGGTTGGTCGGGAAGGCCGGGGCAACGGGAGCCGCAGCAGTACCAGCCGTGACCAAAGTCGAAGCGCTACCGGCAGCGTTATAGGACACAACCTGATACTCGTAGCCAGTGGCGCTGAAACCAGTGGCGCCGCTTGCAGGAGTGACATCGGTATAGGTCACGGCGTTAGCCAGAGCAGTGCCAACCTGAGTGAAGGTCGTGTTGCCGGCTGGAGCGCGCAGAATCTTGTAACCGATTTCATTCTGCTTGTTGCCCTTCGATGAAGCGGCTGGTGTCGTGTCAGTCCAGGCCAATACCACGCTGCTAGCGGCAGTGCCAGCCACATATCCGCTGGCTGTCAGCGAAAGGGGAGCTGCTGGAGCCACGGCACCGAAGTTGAACTTGATCGGACGCATGAAGTCGTTTTCTTCGTGGCCCAGGATGTGGCAGTGCCACACATATTCCCAACCGTAGTCGAGCGTCTGGTTGGTGATCTGCGTTGTCAAGCCAGTGACCGGATCGATAGGCGCAACACCGGTGGTCGGATCCACTTGCGTGAAGCCGGTGATCGAACCAGCGGGCTGGCTCGGATCCATCAGGCGAGAGCTGTTAGCGATACCGAAAGGCAGTTGCGGAGCGCGTGGTTTGACGGCAACGTAGATGTCCTCGAGCGGGTTCATCTTGAGGGTTTCTTTCCAGCCCTGTTCGTCGTCATACGGTGGCTTGATGGTGCCATCCCAGCCCACACGGTTCAACACTTGCAAGTTGACCAGGTGGAAGTGCACAGGGTGGCTATCCACGCCGTTGTGGGTGATCTTCCAGATCTGGACTTCGCCGTCGTTCAGCGTTTCCGTGGTCGGGTCGATGTAGCCGAGCGGAATCGTGGTTTGGTTCAACGGGCTGGTGAAGGGCAGCTCAACGCCAAGGGTGGCGTTCATGCGGCCATAGCTGGGGTCAAACAATTCCTGAATGGCCTTGTTCTTCACTGGCAGGCTGCTGGTCATGTTGGTGAAGGCTTGCGCGGTTGCGCCGCCACCGACCTTGACACCGTTCGCGCCAGCGTTGGAAACGAAGGTGACCTTCGGAGCACTGTTAATGCCGGAAACGGCGTTAGCAGGAACAATCACGCTGATGACTTTGCCGCCCGCAACCTGGGCACCAGATACACCTACGACCGGGAGGATCGTTACGCCAGCTACTGGAAGACCAGCGCCAGTCAACACTACGTTAGGTGCCACGGTGTAACCCACGCCTTGACCGGTGACAGAAATGCTTTGCAGTGTCTGTGCGGTGGTGGTGGTCGGAGTCCAGACGAAGTTAGGCTGGATCGATGAACCGGAATAGATCGTCGCGAAGTTGTCGCCGTTTGTCGTGCCGAAGGCATTGTTGTATGCGGCTTCGGGGATCAGCGGTGCTTCCTGGGCGGCTGCGTAGGCCTTTGGCAGGGCGGCGTACAGACCGGTAGCGGGCGTAGCAGCCACTGGATCGGCGGGTACTCCAAGGGTAAACGGAGCAGGACTGTTAGCCGTAGTGCCAACCACGAACTGCATCACCGTCCGGGTGTTAGGACCGAAACCAGCCAGCGTGTTGGGCGCGCCACCAGCGCCGGACTGGTCGCCATCGTTGGTGTAGTAGTCGATACGCGGATCGCCAGCAGGCAGCGGAGCCGGAGAATCGTTGTACAGAATCAGCGTCTTGCCAGCGTAGGCGGAGAAGTCGACGACAACGTCGGCGCGCTCAGCATTGCCGATGAACAGACCGCGCTCAAGTACGTTCAGCACGGTTACGCTGCGCTTGTTGTACTCGTAGTTTGCGACGTTCGGTGGGATTTCCACGGGGTTGGGCAGGATACCGCCTTCCGTGCCGATCCGAACGAAGTTGGGGCCGGCTAGGAGGGGATTTGCATCAGGCACGCCACCTGGACGGTTGTCCTGTGAACCCCAGCCGGTACCTTGCAGGCCGCCTGCGCAGGGGAAGGAATTCGGATACAGGATTGCTCCAGCGGTATTCGCGCCGGACTCGGTCCAGCCCCATTTGGTGATCTTGCCGTTGGAGTTCGTGATGGGTAAGGGCAACGCCGCTTTTGGCGTTGTGGTCGAAGCTGGGTCAGCATAAGCCGGATCCGTGGGATCTGGGCACGCATAGGTCACTTGGGTGGGACCATTCGGGCCGACAAATGGCACCATCTTGACTTCAGTGTTGGGGCGGCCGTCGGCGGATGTGACGGAGCTGTCGGCAACGAAGAAGCTCAGGTTGATCATGCGGTCATTGGCGGCATTGAGAATGCGCAAGCGGTAAGGCTTGGGTTCCACGGTTGTCTTCGGGTAGGCGGTACCGTTGACGACCATGGTGTCCATGAAGCCTTCGGGCGTCGTGGTCACGTCGCCATAGGCGCCCGTGGGCAATTGCAGCGGAGCCGGGAAGACAGGCCAGAACCAGGGGCCATAGTCCCAACGACCAACGGGATTGGTGCCATCGGGAGAGGCGGGATCCTGGTTCATTTCATACACGTGGGGGAACCACAGGTCACCTTCGGTGCCCCAGTGCTTTTGGTCCCAGAGTGAGTCTTGCGTAGCGATGTCGCTTGGCACGAAGGTGCGGTCCTGAATGACCAGGGGAATCGTGTCGGCGAGCGTCGGAAGTCCCACGCCCGGGACGGAGACTGTAGCGCCAGTTGCCGGGTTCGTCACAGGAGTTAAAGTTCCTGGCGCTTTTTCAAGCGCTGCATCCACGCCATCCATGATGACGTAGCCAGCAGCCATACCGGCATACACGTTCAGGCGAGTGATGGCCAGAGCGTGATCGTGATAGAACATCAAACGACCGCTGAGGTTGTTCGGGAAATACAGTGTCTCGGCGCCGGGGCCGGGATCGGGCATGTCGGACACGTTGGCCTGGCTGACACCCGTCGTATAGCCAGTTTCACCGGCGGGGGTGTACCACTGATGGGGCGTACCGTCGCTGATCCAGGGTGTATCGCCACCGTGCCAGTGAATGGCAACACGGTTCTGACCGTATTTGGTCACGCCATCGGGACCGTAACCGGAACCAATCAGTGTTTCGTCGACTGGCAGGAACAGATCGCCGTTGCGGGTTACCGAACCGTCAGCGTTGGTGACAGCACGGCCGAGCGGCAACGCGTTGTAGAACTTCAGGCGAACGGCTTGGCCGCGCGTTGCGACAATGACTGGGCCGAGATAGTGCGGGATGTCGAAGCCGTAGGCTTGCTTCGAAACGAAGCCACCTGCGCCATTCGGACGGGAAATCATGATGGGAGTGCCCGCGACGGTAGCGCCCGCAGCATTTTTTGTGGCTGGGTTAAACAAAGGAATTGCATTGCTTCCTGCGCTCTTCGAACCACCGGCTGTATCAGTTGCCAAAGGGTCGATCTGCACGTAGCCACGCAGTGTCGTGGGCTTAACCAAGTCGCTGTGCATCTTTTCGGCATATTCAACTACGGCGATTTCGTAGTATGCATCGCCAGCATAGGTTGCTGTATCAGCCACACCCAGGGGCAGGTACTGACCAAGATTGTTAGCGCCCGCGACTGTCAGACCCGGCAGGGTGTCAACGAACTTGCGCAGACCGCGAATGGCGTTGCCGCTTCCATCAAGATTGCCAGTATTAGTAACATAGGTGTTTGCATAGTAGGTCTGAACTGGCGTGACGCCGTCAGAACCGAGACCGAAGCCGCCACTGTTGGCATGTGCCGCGCCGATGGCGGTCAGGCCTGCTGTTGCCAGCAACAATGCCCGCGTCGTGGGCGTAAAACGGAATTGAACTCCGACCGATGCCGCAACGCGGCTGAGTTTGAACTTATTTCTCACTTTAGATTCCCTTTCTATTACCCGCCGCTACAAAAAAAAGCTACGAGCACGTTAATGAATAGATGACCACTGAGCTACCGAATCAACCGAACCGTCAAGCCAAACGATTCGGTTAACCCGTCGTTTTGCTTTGGCCAAGATATTTCCAGGCAAGGAAATTTTTACATTCGGACACACAAAACTGGTAAATCTAACAATTGATAAAACCAGCAAAGTGTGAAAAATTACCCGTTTTTCAATAGTATTTCGGTGCTTATATGAAACTTAAGTAAATATTCGTGTATGAAGAATAAATACTCGAATTTCTGAGGTCCAAATGACAGAAACTAGCTTCTCGCCGTGCTTCCAATGCGGTTACGCAAAGTGGGTTGCAGGAGTGCACCAGCACCCTGCTTTACGAGGGATATTCAGGTCTTTTGGGTGAAATGAAGGGGCGCAGCGAATGCCTTGAAAGTCTCCTAGCCCGCAAGATAGGGGGATGCGATTTCGGGACTCGGCCGATTTACCGTGGCAGTGTCAAATTTTATTTACAACGGGTTAACTTAAGATAAAGCCGCATTAATTTAAGAAAAATAAACTGGTATTTAATAAATGCGCAACACGTAATAAGACACTAAACGGCGTGGTCGTGATGAAATTGCAGAAAATTCACTCAAGGACAAAATGCGAATACTGATTGTTGAAGACAACGCACTGGTCGGCACCGGCCTGGTGTCCGCATTGCGCGCATCCGGCTTTGATATAGCTTGGGTCAAAGACGGCGAGTCTGCGCTGGCAAGTCTTGCCCAGGAAAAGTTTCTGGCCATGGTGCTGGACCTGGGACTTCCCGGCATTTCCGGCCTTGAATTGCTGCAGACCATCCGTGCGGGCAGGAACAAGATGCCGGTGCTGATACTGACGGCACGAGACTCTACGCAAGACAAGGTCAGTGGCCTCAACAGCGGCGCCGACGATTTCCTGACCAAGACAACCGACATTGAAGAACTGGTTGCGCGCATTCGCGCACTGATTCGCCGCTCGGGTCTGGATGGCACCTACACCGTTGGTGATTTGCAGATGGACCTGGATGCCCACACGGTGACCCTAAAGGGCGAGTTGCTGGCCCTGTCCAAGCGTGAGTTTGGCATTCTGAGCGTGCTCATGATGAATGCCGGGCAAATTGTGACCCGCAAGCAGATGGAACAGGCGCTGTATGGCGTGGAGCGCCAGGTGGAAAGCAACTCGGTCGAGGTACACATCCACAACCTGCGCGCCAAAGTAGAGGGGCTGTCGCTCAAAACCATCCGCGGCATTGGCTACACACTCAGCCAGTAGCTAGAAGCCATTAGCCAGAAGCCAAAAGCCAATATTCATGAGCATCTGGAGTCGTAACTATTCGCTTAGATACCGCGTGTTGGCCGGCCTTTTTGTGGCTACCTTCGCCTACTGGTGCATCGTTGCGGCATTGACCGTGCAGTCCAACATAGACGACGTGCACGAGTTGTATGACATTCACCTGGCGCATACGGCTCTGGCCCTTTTACAACTGAATCACCCCGCCACTGGGCCCACATCGGCAGTGAAAGGGGAAGAGGCCACCGCCAAAATTGATCAACTGTTCCAGAAATGGCCTGACCTGCCGCAGCTAGATACCCCCGGAAACCAGATTTTTTCGGATTCAGGGGTAGCCATTGCAACTTCTGCGATGGAGACCAGTGCAGAACTCATCAAAAAGAACATCGAGCACGGCAAAACCCTGCGCTACCAGATTTGGCGTAGCAACGGAGAACT
The DNA here is from genome assembly GCA_947447845.1 of Burkholderiales bacterium. Next base: position 11,511 of record CANFNO010000012.1, read on the forward strand.
GGTGTTTCAATCCGCCAACGCGCCCGACACGCCCATCACCAATTTGGTGGGTTTCTCAATGAGCAAGGACGAGCAGGGCAAAGAATGGCGTAACTACGGTATCTGGGATGCCGCGCATGGGATGCTGGCAATCGTCTCAGAGGCCAATGAAGGTCGCATAGAACTGGTGCGCAGTATTTCCATAGATTCGATGAACCCCATCCTGTTGGGCATGCCTTTGTTCATTCTTTTGATTTGGCTCTCTGTGCGCAGCGGACTAGGCCCCCTGACCGATTTGGGTCGGGCCATCGCTCGGCGTGACGTCAACAGCCTGGAACCGTTCGAAGAAAGTCAGAGCCCACCCGAGTTGCGACCCATTGTGCAGTCGCTCAACAACCTGATGGAGCGCATGCAACAGTCACTTGATGCAGAACGCCGCTTCAATGCCAACACTGCGCATGAATTGAACACACCGTTGGCCGCCATTCAAGCCCATTTGTATGCGGCCCGGCAAACGCAGAGCAATGCCGCACGCCAACTGTCTTTAAACCAGGCTTATACCGCCACAGAGAGAGGCATCAGGCTGATAGGCCAGATGTTGGCGCTGGCCAGACTCGGGCCAGAGAATGCCTTTGCCGAGATGAAGAGCGTCAACCTCAATGAGGTTGCACAGGATGTTTGCGCGGAGCTCATACCCCTTGCCATGCGGCGTGACCAGACACTGGAGATTGAGGCCAGCGCTGGATCCACCTTGGTCATGGGGCAGGCCGATCTTCTGCACCAACTCATTAGCAATTTGGTGGACAACGCCATGCGCTACTCACCACCGCACAGTCAGATCCTGCTGGAACTGAGCCATTCGATGCATGGCCTGCGTCTAACGGTCAGTGACGATGGCCCCGGCATACCGGCGGAACAACGCGAACAGGTGTTCAACCGCTTCTTCCGGCTGGCGGATCAATCCGTCAGCGGAACCGGCCTCGGTCTGGCAATTTGTCGCAAGATTGCAGTGATGCACCATGCAAAAATTTTCCTTTCCGAGGGGTCGAACGGCAGAGGCTTGTCTGTGCACGTTGATTTTCCAACCGGGGCTTGAAGGGCTTCAGGCCGCTTCCAGCGCCTTCTCTTGAGCCGCGATGCTGGCTTGGCGCTTGGTGATCTCGTCGCCCACCGGTGGGCCTTTGAAACGCTTGCTCTCCAGACCAAACCAGAGCACGCCCAGGAAGATCAAAAACCCGATGGTGTAGTAGCCCAGGCCAGGCACAAAGTCAGTCTTGGCAACCGGGTCGGCAGCGATGGAAGGCACAAACACGTGGCCCGCAATGATGACAATCACGGTGCCCACCATCACGATTACAGCGAACAATTTGGACAAGCCGCCCAGGCGGAAGGGACCATAGGTGTTCCAGGTTTTGCCCTCGGCAAAAAAGCCCGCAATGATGGGCATGCCATAGGAGATGTACAGATACATGGCGCTACCGGTGGAGAGTGCTGCAAAGGCACCCAGTGGCGTGGTGATGGCAGTTAGCAAGCTGGTGAGAATGGCGGTGGCCCAGATGGCAGCCACCGGCGTGCGGTATTTGGGGCTGACCGACTTCAACAGACTGGAGAAGGGCAGGCCATCGTCACGCGCAAAGGCGTAAATCATGCGTGAGGTGGACGTTACCGCAGCCAGTGCGCAGATGAAGTTTGACAGGATCACCGCCAGCAACATGATCTTGCCAAAGAAGCTGGGCAGGATCGCCGCAATAAACAGGTTGTTGAACGAGGACCAACCCGTCTTGGCTGCAGCTGCCATATCCGGTATGGCAAGGATCATGGCCAGGATCAGCACAAAGCCGAAGATGAGTGACCACAGCACGGCGTGCAACATCCCTTTGTGCACGGTGTTGCGCGCATCTTTGGTTTCTTCCGAAGTGTGAGCTGATGCATCAAAACCAGTGATGGTGAACAGCGGATACAAGAGGCCAATCACAAAGGCCATCAGCGGCGAGGACTCGACCGCCACATCGCCACCAGCTGCGCCGGTATAGTTTACGAATGCAAAGGCCTTGCCCAGATCCATACTAGGAGCAGCCATGACAAACATGCCGATCAGCAAGACCGTGACGACAAAAATCATGTAACCGGAAAAGTCTGTGAGCAGCGTGGTGAGCTTGATACCGAAGTGGTTCAGCAGAGCTTGAGAGGCGGTAATGGCGGCCACGGAAACAATTTGCGTGGTGGTGGTCCAGGTGGACACGTCCCAGCCCAGCACGGCGCCAAAGAAGAGGTCTTTGGTGATCAAATACAAAAACACATTTACGGCCGGCACCACAAACAGCAAGCCCAGCAGATTTACATAAGCCGTGGCCCAACCCCAGAAGCGCCCACCCAGAATCGAAGACCAGTGATAGAGACCACCGGCAGTGGGGTAAGCCGAAGCAATCTGACCCAGGCCCGCAGCCACTACGAGAGCAAAGGCGCCGCCCACGATCCAGCCGATGGTGAGCGAGAAGCCACCACCCGTAGACAGCGCAATCGGGAACGAGCCGAAGCCACCCGACAAGATACAGATGATGGAAAAGGAGATCGCGAAGTTTTGGAACACGCCCATCCGTCGGTGCAGTTCCTGGGCATAGCCCATCCCGTGCAGGACTTTTTCGTCCTCTGTCATGTGCTCAATCTTCATGTGTTTACCCCGTTATGTGTGTTGATGACGCCGATAGCCAGTGTCATCCTAGGGGGGGATGCGCAGCGGGACTATCCCGAATTGGCAAGCTGAAGTTGTGCGCAAGCAACCAGAGTCTCGAATGCGTCAACCGCCATGGGGCGTCCAAACAGGTAGCCCTGGTAGGCAAAACAACCTTGTTGCGCCAGGTAATCGCGTTGCTCTTGTGTTTCCACGCCCTCGGCAATCACCAGCAGGTTGAGGCTGTCGCCCAGGGCGATGACCATCTTGGCGATCGCCGCATCGTTGCTGTCCACCAGAATGTCGCGCACAAAGCTCTGGTCGATCTTGAGCTGATCCAACGGCAGCAATTTCAAAAACGACAACGATGAATAGCCGGTGCCAAAGTCATCCAGCGAGAAGCCCACACCACGGTCCTTGAGCATCAGCATTTTGTCAATGGTCTTGGTCACGTCCGAGACCAGCACGCCTTCCGTCAACTCCAGCTTCAGGCGATGGGGGTTGGCCCCCGATTGCTCCAGCGCTTGCACCACATGGGCGACAAAGTCGGCCTGCATCAGTTGCAGCGCACTAACATTGACCGACACCGTGAGTTGCTGCAATCCGGGCTGATGGTCCCACTGCGCGAGCTGCTGGCAGGCTGACTCCAGAATCCACTGCCCCAAGGGAAGAATCAATCCGGTGTGCTCTGCCAACGCGATGAACTCGCCAGGAAACACCATGCCGCGCTGTGGGTGTTGCCAGCGCACCAGCGTCTCGGCGCCGGTGATGTTGCCATGGGCATCCACTTGCGGCTGGTAGTGCAGGAGGAACTGCTTCTGCTCCATCGCCTCCCGCAAAGCGGCCTCCATGCCGGCACGCTGCGTCACTGCGGTTTGCATTTGCACATCAAAGAATCGCAAGGTATTGCGGCCGGCGGCCTTGGCCTGGTACATCGCCAAGTCTGCACGCTTGAGCAAGTCCTCCGGCTTCTCCGTCTTTTCTCCAAACAGGGTCACGCCCACACTAGGCGTGCTGCGGTGGGTGGTGTCAGTCAGCAGGTAGGGCTGATTGAGGGTCTGGACAATTTTTTCACCCACGATTTCTGCCTGGGTGGCAGCCTGGCTCGGGTCTTCGCTCAGATCCTGCAGCATCACCACGAATTCGTCGCCGCCCAACCGGGCCACGGTGTCGTCCTCACGCACACAACGCTGCAAGCGCTGTGCCACCTGCTTGAGCAACTGATCTCCTTTGTCATGCCCGAGCGTGTCGTTGAGATCCTTGAAGTTGTCCAAGTCCAGAAACAACAGTGCGCCACTTCGCTTGTGGCGCGCACTGTGTGCCAGTGCATGGCTGAGCCGGTCCATCAGCAGGCGCCGGTTCGGCAGTCCGGTGAGTGAATCATAGAAAGCCAGGTTTCTGATTTCGATTTCAGCGGCTTTGCGTTCGGTGATGTCCACCATGCTGACGACATAGTGGGTGACCGCCCCTGCCGCATCGCGCAGTGCCGTTAGCATCAGCCAAATTGGAAACACCTCGCCGTTCTTGCGGCGGTCCCACACCTCACCCTGCCAGGACCCCGCGGATTCCAGTGCGCGCGCCATCAAGTCATACTGGACCGGATCCTGAGTTTTGGAACTGAGCAGGTCTTGCGGCAGGTGGCCGATCGCCTCTTCAGAGGAATACCCGGTCATAGCCGTAAAGGCGCGGTTGGCCTTCAGGATATTCCACTGGGCATCGGTCACAAATATTGCCTCCTGGGACTCGAAGGCGGCGGCGGCAATTCGCAGCTCAGCTTCGTGCGCATTCAAGGTCTGCAGCAAGCCGTTGAAGCCCTTGATCAAGGCACCAATTTCGTCGTCGGAATCCACCGGCAAGGCTTGCAGGGCAGTGTGAGACTTCGATTGCCGCTGCAGACTTTGGGCAGCCACTATCAGTGGGGTCATCTGGCGACTCAGGATTAACCAGGCCAGGCCGCTGGCAAAGGCACTGAGAAAAAGGGTCGCGATCATCATGCGTGCCTGCACCGCACGCAGCAGCGCAAAGGCTTCCTGAGTTGGCAAGCTCACCGCTACAAACCAATCCGCCACCGGGATGCCTTTGGCTGCTGCCAGCACTTCGACGCCCTGAGAGTTCACAGTTAGACCCGCGCCATCGACACCGGCCATGAATTGATCCACAAGTGGACTGAGGCCCGGCTTGGCCGCCGGGGTCATGACACGTGTTTTATCAGTCGCAGTGACCACCAGGCGGGCCGCGCGCGAAACCACCAGATAGCCACCGGTCTGGCCGTAGCGGTTGCTCACCAACTTATCCAGAAAACTGGACTCCTCCAGATTGACGATGCCCACCAGTACCCCTGCAATCTCGCCATGCACGTCTCGCAATGGCGTGGCCATTCCCACGATCGGCACATTGAGTTTCTTGCCCATCACCGGCGTTCCGACGACCGAGCGGCCTTCGCTTAAGGCTCTTTGAAAGTAGTCACGTTCAGCATAGGAAACTCCGATTCGCTGGGCCGACACCGGCAGCGACGCCGTCGCCACGCCATGGATGTCTGTCACGAAAACGCCACCGCTGAACAGGGCCAGGAATTCGGGCATCAACTCCAGTTGTTCCTGCTGCGTGTGGTGCGCAAGAGGGCCGGCCAGCACGCTGGAGACCCTGTGCAAGGCCAGCAGACGCTCGTTGATCTCGTCATTGATTTCTGTGCCCACCAGCCTTGCAATGGACGACTGTTGCTCCATGACCTGCTTTTCCAGGCTGGTACGGATGACCCCGGCGATGTAGAAC
>CANFNO010000013.1 GCA_947447845.1 Burkholderiales bacterium
TCGTCAAAGTAGGCCGGCACAGTAATGACCGCACCAAAAATGTCATCGTTAAAAGTGTCTTCCGCGCGAAAGCGCAGCGTGGCCAAAATCTCACCGCTGACTTCGACCGGGCTTTTGTCGCCTGCAATGGTGCGCACCTTGACCATGCCGGGCTCGTCAACCAAGGCATAGGGCAGTTTGTTTGCCTGGGCCACATCGCGCAAACCGCGCCCCATCAGGCGCTTGACCGATGCAATGGTGTTGCCAGGATCATTGACCTGATTTTCCAGAGCGTCATAGCCAATCTGGCGGCGCTGCGCATCCAGATAGCGCACCACACTAGGCAGAATCACCCTGCCCTGGCCATCAGGCAGGCACTCTGCCACGCCATTGCGCACCGAGGCCACAAGCGAATGCGTCGTGCCAAGATCAATACCTACGGCAATACGGCGCTGGTGGGGATTGGGCGACTGCCCGGGTTCAGAAATTTGTAAAAGCGCCATCTTTTCTTTAAGCGAATTGGTCCAGCCGCTGGTTCAGGTCCAGGGCAAATTTTTCAATGAACATCAAAATCCGCACCAGGCCAACCGCGGCAGCGTAATCATGCTGTTCGTCGAGTTGCACGGCGCAGTGATGGAGCACCTGCTCCTTGCTGTTTTGCACCATGTCTGACAACTCTTCCAGAGGCTCCAGACCCCGGGCCTCGTCCAATGCCTCGCGCCATTCCATCTGTTGCATCAGAAATGCATTGGGCATGGCGGTATTGGTGTGCGCGTTAACCGGAAAGCCGGACAGTTCACATAAATAGGCAGCGCGCTTGATCGGGTCTTTCAGGCGTTGATAAGCTTCGTTGATGCGCACCGACCACTGCATCGCAATGCGCTGGGCTGCAGCACCTTGCGCGGCAAACTTGTCGGGGTGGGCCTCGCGCTGGAGTTCCTTCCAGCGGGCGTCTATTTCCGCGCGGTCCTGGGCGAACTGTTTCTCCAGACCGAACAGTTCAAAGTCATCGTCTTGCAGGGTCACACGCGAAACGACTCACCGCAGCCGCATTTGTCCCGTTCATTCGGGTTGTTGAATCTAAAGCCCTCGTTCAGCCCCTCGCGGACAAAATCCAGCTCCGTGCCGTCGATATAAGCCAAGCTTTTTGGGTCCACCAAGACCTTTACGCCATGGCCTTCAAAAACCATGTCTTCAGGGGCGAATTCGTCCACATATTCAAGTTGGTAGGCCAGGCCCGAACAGCCTGTGGTCTTGACGCCCAGACGTACACCCACGCCCTTGCCGCGCTTGGCAAGGTAACGAGTAACGTGACGCGCTGCAGCCTCGGTTAGCGAGATGGCCATATCAGTTCAAATGCTTCTTTTTGTAATCCTCTACCGCTGCTTTGATAGCGTCTTCAGCCAGGATGGAGCAATGAATCTTCACAGGCGGCAGCGCTAGCTCTTCGGCAATCTCGCTGTTCTTCAGGGCAGCCGCTTGGTCAAGGGTTTTGCCCTTGACCCATTCGGTCACCAGTGAGCTAGATGCAATGGCAGAGCCGCAGCCATAGGTCTTGAAGCGTGCGTCTTCAATGATCCCGGTTTGCGCATTGACCTTGATCTGCAACTTCATCACGTCGCCGCAGGCAGGTGCGCCCACCATGCCCGTGCCCACATCCTCATCGCCCTTGTCAAAGGAGCCAACGTTGCGGGGGTTTTCGTAGTGATCAACGACTTTTTCAGAATAGGCCATTTGGTTTACCTCTTTAACTCAATTAATGTGCAGCCCATTGAATCGTGCTGATATCAATGCCGTCTTTGTACATATCCCACAAGGGGCTCAAATCGCGCAGCTTGGCGACGTTCTTCTTGATGGTGTCCACCGCGTAGTCAATTTCCGCTTCCGTGGTCCAGCGGCCGATCGTCATACGCAGGCTGCTGTGGGCCAACTCATCGCTGCGGCCCAGGGCGCGCAACACATAGCTGGGCTCCAAGCTGGCCGAGGTACAAGCCGAGCCGCTGCTGACTGCCAGGCCCTTGATGCCCATGATGAGCGACTCGCCCTCGACATAGTTGAAGCTCATGTTGAGGTTATGCGGCACGCGCTTTTCCGTGTGGCCGTTGATAAATACCTGCTCGATGTCCTTCAGGCCGTCGAGCATGCGGTCGTGCAGGGCACGGATGCGGATGTTCTCGCCGTGCATTTCTTCCTTGGCAATGCGGTAGGCCTCACCCATTCCGACGATCTGGTGCGTGGGCAGCGTGCCCGAGCGCATGCCGCGCTCGTGACCACCGCCGTGCATTTGCGCTTCCAGCCGAATGCGTGGCTTGCGGCGCACAAACAGCGCGCCAATGCCCTTGGGACCATAGGTCTTGTGCGAGGTCAGGCTCATCAAGTCGACGGGATGCGTACTTAGATCGATATCGACACGGCCCGTGGCCTGCGCAGCATCCGAATGAAAGATCACACCCTTTTCGCGGCAAATGGCACCGATGGCAGCGATGTCCTGAATCACGCCAATTTCGTTGTTGACGAACATGACGCTGGCCAGAATGGTGTCCGGGCGAATGGCCGCCTTGAACACTTCCAGATCAAGCAGACCATCGGCCTGCACATCCAGGTAGGTAACTTCGAAACCCTGGCGCTCCAGTTCGCGGCAAGTGTCCAACACCGCCTTGTGCTCAGTCTTGACTGTGATGAGGTGCTTGCCCTTGGACTGGTAGAAGTGTGCTGCACCCTTCAAGGCCAGGTTATTGGATTCGGTGGCACCCGATGTCCAGACGATCTCGCGCGGGTCGGCACCGATTAGAGCGGCCACCTGTTCTCGCGCTTTTTCAACAGCGGCTTCGGCTTCCCAACCCCAGGCGTGACTACGCGATGCGGGGTTGCCAAAGTGATTGCGCAACCAGGGAACCATGGCGTCCACCACCCGCTCGTCGCAAGGGTTGGTGGCGCTGTAATCCATGTAAATCGGAAAGTGGGGAGTGGTGTCCATGAGTCGCTCGGCGTTCACTGAAAAGAAGGAAAGGTTTGCTTTTGCAATTAGTTCTTGGAAAAGGCATTGCCCAATGCAAACACCGAATTTGGCGCATTGATACGCATGGGCTTAACCACCGGCATAGCCGAGATGGCGCGCTTAACCGTGGGCTTGTCTTCAATCAGTAGGCCCTTGGCCAACTGGTCATCCACCAGCTTCTGCAGGGTCACCGAGTCCAGAAACTCGACCATACGGGTGTTCAATGAGGCCCACAGGTCATGGGTCATGCAGCGGTTGCCTTCGCCCAGGCAGTTTTCCTTGCCGCCGCATTGGGTGGCATCAATCGGCTCGTCCACCGACACGATGATGTCAGCCACGGTGATGTCTGAAGCTTTGCGGGCCAGCGTGTAACCGCCACCGGGGCCACGTGTGGACTCGACCAATTCGTGGCGGCGCAACTTGCCAAACAGTTGCTCCAAGTAGGACAGAGAGATTTGCTGGCGCTGGCTGATCGCAGCCAGGGTGACGGGGCCGCTGGCCTGGCGCAGTCCCAGGTCAATCATGGCGGTAACCGCAAAGCGGCCTTTTGTAGTGAGACGCATGATGAGTTCCTTCGGTCCAATTGGTTGACTAACGGCCTCAAGTATAGCAATAAACCAAGCAATTTGCTCGGGTAACTAGACTGTTCAGTCGCAAGACCTTCTATTTTGAAGGGATTGGCAGCAAAACCAGGTTGTCCGAGCCCGGAGCACCGAAGGCCTGCTGCTTCAAGATGCCCAACTGATCACGCACACGCGCCGCCTTTTCGAACTCCAGATTGCGCGCGTGCTCCATCATCAGCTTCTCCAGCCGTTTGATTTCGCGCGACACATCCTTTTCGCTCATGTCTTCCACCTTGGCCCGCTCGACAGCGTCGCGTTCCAAGCGCTCGGCTTCCTTGCCCGCCTTCTCGCTGTAAACGCCGTCGATCAGGTCGCGCACCTTCTTGACGATGGCACGCGGCGTAATGCCTCGTTCCAGGTTGTGTGCCACCTGTTTTGCACGTCGGCGCTCGGTTTCGCCCATCGCACGCGCCATGGAGTCGGTGATCTTGTCAGCGTAAAGAATCGCCCTGCCCTCCAAATTGCGAGCGGCACGGCCAATGGTCTGAATCAGTGAGCGTTCGGAGCGCAAAAAGCCTTCCTTGTCGGCGTCCAGAATGGCCACCAGCGAGACCTCGGGAATGTCCAGGCCTTCGCGCAGCAGGTTGATCCCAACCAGCACGTCGAAAGTTCCCAGGCGCAAGTCTCGCAGGATTTCAACCCGCTCCACAGTGTCCACATCGCTGTGTAAATAGCGCACTTTGACGCCGTTGTCGCTCAGGTAATCGGTGAGTTGCTCCGCCATGCGTTTGGTCAAAGTCGTGATCAGCACACGCTCGTTTTTATCCACCCGGATGCGGATTTCCTGCAGCACATCGTCCACCTGCGTGGTGGCAGGGCGTACCTCCACTTCGGGGTCCACCAAGCCTGTGGGTCTCACCAACTGTTCCACCACTTGGCCAGCGTGGTCCTTTTCCCATTGCGCCGGGGTCGCTGACACAAAGACGGCCTGGCGCATGCGCGCCTCGAACTCTTCAAACTTCAATGGCCGGTTGTCCAGTGCGCTGGGTAGACGAAAGCCGTATTCCACCAGCGTGGTCTTGCGGGAGCGGTCGCCGTTGTACATGCCGCCAAACTGGCCGATCAGCACATGGCTTTCGTCCAGGAACATCACCGCGTCCTTTGGCAGGTAGTCGGTTAGCGTGGCCGGTGGATCGCCAGGGGCCGCGGCACTTAGGTGGCGCGAGTAGTTCTCGATGCCTTTGCAATGCCCCACTTCGCTGAGCATTTCAAGGTCAAAGCGGGTGCGCTGCTCCAAGCGCTGCGCTTCCACGAGTTTGCCCATGGAGACAAACTCCTTGAGCCGGTCGGCCAATTCCAGCTTGATGGTCTCCACGGCCGCCAACACTTGTTCGCGCGGCGTCACGTAATGGCTGCTGGGGTAGACGGTAAAACGCGGGATCTTCTGGCGGATGCGCCCGGTCAGCGGGTCGAACAGTTGCAGCGATTCAATCTCGTCATCAAACAGCTCGATGCGAATCGCCATTTCAGAATGTTCGGCCGGGAAGATATCGATGGTGTCGCCGCGCACGCGAAAGGCGCCACGCGAGAAGTCGATGTCATTGCGCTGGTACTGCATGCGCACCAACTGGCTGATCAAGTCGCGCTGGCCTTGTTTGTCGCCGACGCGCAGGGTCATGATCATCTTGTGATACGCCTCGGGTTGGCCGATGCCGTAGATGGCCGACACGGTGGCCACGATGATCACGTCGCGCCGCTCCAGCACGCTCTTGGTACAGGACAAGCGCATTTGCTCAATGTGCTCGTTGATCGCCGAGTCCTTCTCGATGAAAAGGTCGCGCTGCGGCACATAGGCCTCTGGTTGGTAGTAGTCGTAATAGCTGACGAAATACTCCACCGCGTTCTTGGGAAAGAACTCGCGGAACTCGCTATAAAGCTGCGCCGCCAGCGTCTTGTTGGGTGCAAACACAATCGCCGGGCGGCCCAACTGCGCAATCACATTGGCCATGGTGAAGGTCTTGCCTGATCCCGTAACTCCCAGCAGGGTCTGAAACACTTCGCCGTCGTTAATGCCTTCAACCAATTGACGGATGGCTTCCGGCTGATCACCCGCTGGTGGATAGGGTTGGAATAGCTCAAAGGGCGAATCGGGGAAACGGACAAAGGTGCCGGTGCGCTCCGCTTCCCCGGACTCGGCCGCAACAACAACAGGCACAACAGACTTGGAAACAGGCATGGCAGGCAATATTTACGGTGGCAAAGGATGAACTGTAGACCAGCTCAGTCCATCGGGTTCAAGCAAGGACAACAAAACACGTCTTTGTGCGGCCATCGTTGGCGATGCAAAGGACAAGTAAAATCTGGGGTATTCCCTAACTCAACTACAGGACTTGTTCATGTCTCTCTTTTCCGCCGTCGAAATGGCCCCCCGCGACCCCATTCTGGGTCTGAACGAGCAGTTCAATGCGGACACCAACCCCAATAAGGTCAATCTCGGCGTCGGCGTGTATTTCGGCGACGACGGCAAGCTCCCCCTGTTGCAATGCGTACAGGCCGCTGAAAAGACCATGATGGAAAAGCCTACGGCACGCGGTTACCTGCCTATCGATGGTATTGCCGCCTATGACGCGGCAGTCAAGACCCTGGTTTTTGGTGCCGACAGTGAACCCGTGACCTCCGGCCGCGTGGCTACAGTGCAAGCCATCGGCGGCACCGGTGGTTTGAAAATTGGTGCCGACTTTCTGAAGCACCTAAGCCCCAATGCCAAGGTGCTGATCTCCGACCCTAGCTGGGAAAACCACCGCGCCCTCTTCACCAACGCCGGCTTTGTGGTGGAAACCTACGCCTACTACGATGCGGCCAAGCGTGGTGTCGACTTTGACGCCATGCTGGCCAGCCTGAACGCTGCTGCCCCTGGCACCATCATCGTGCTCCATGCCTGCTGCCATAACCCGACAGGCTATGACATCACGCCAGCACAGTGGGAACAGGTGATTGCGGTGGTTAAAGCCAAGCAACTTACTCCGTTCCTCGACATGGCCTACCAGGGCTTTGGCTACGGCATCCAGGAAGACGGCGCAGTGATCGGCCAGTTTGTTGCTGCCGGTCTGAATTTCTTTGTGTCGACATCCTTCTCCAAGAGCTTCAGTCTTTATGGTGAACGCGTTGGCGGCCTGTCCGTTCTGTGCCAGGACAAAGAGGAAGCCGGTCGCGTGATGAGCCAGCTGAAAATCGTGATCCGCACCAACTACTCCAACCCACCCACCCATGGTGGCGCCGTGGTGGCCGCCGTGCTGAACAACCCCGAGCTGCGCGCCTTGTGGGAAAAAGAGTTGGGCGAGATGCGCGTGCGCATCAAGGCCATGCGCCAGAAGCTGGTGGATGGCCTGAAGGCAGCGGGTGTGAAGCAGGATATGAGCTTCATCACGACCCAGATCGGCATGTTCAGCTACTCGGGCCTTTCCAAGGACCAAATGGTGCGCCTGCGCAGCGAATTTGGCGTTTATGGCACGGACACCGGTCGCATGTGCGTGGCGGCGCTCAACAGCAAGAACATTGACTACGTCTGCGCCTGCATTGCGAAGGTGATCTGAGCAACCCTCGATGAAGCTCCTCCACACCGCAATATTGCTGTTAGCAGGGCTTGCTGCTACGCAAGTTCTGGCGTGGGAAAATCACAGCTTGGCGGCCTATCGGGCATTTGAAAAGATGCCTGAGGTTGTCAATGCTTCCACGGTAACGGTGGAGCCACTGGAGGCGTTTCTAAGGGCGGAAGAAAACACACTGGAGGCCTTGCTGGCCAGTCAGGAAGCCTGGGCAATTTCCAATCTGGAACGCTACCCGGCACGCCCGGTGGAATTGGCATTTAAGGCCGATCCAACACGCTCGGACCAAGGACGCCGTCAAGCGTTTTTAGTGGCCCTTCGGGTCGCGCCCAATAGCCGCTTTGCACTGTACTTCCAGCCCGACCCATGGAATCCAATTACAGGCACACCAATGGCGCAGGGCTCCGTAAGCACGCTTCCGGAACCCAGTGGCCATACCAGCATTCCACTATCCGTGAAAGCTGGCGATACCGTCTCCGCGCTCACGATACTGGCCTCAGCGACCGACGAACCCGACTACGGTTTAGACATCAACCTTTGGTCGGACAGCCCATCCGACTGGGGCGGCGTTTATGGCTTCGGACCTCAACCCTTTGGAAATCCGGCTCTGCCTTACTCCACCCAAGCGCCTTTTCATATGGGCTTCATGCACGAAGGCCGCTTGCTCTATCTGGCTGCTCCCTTTATCAAGCGTACCTACCCATTGCTGCGATCACACCAGTTTTCGACACTGTCGGCACTGGCCTTTCGTACCGGTCATGGATATTGGGGTTGGCGCTTTGCCGGACTATCGCTGCACTACCTGCAGGACTTGACCCAACCATTCCACGCCACCCTGGCACCAGGCGAATCCAGTGCCAAGCTGCTGGTAGCAAATGCACTTGCCATGGCGGGTCTACCCCGCATGAAAAATGACTTGGTGGTGTTGCTATCCAACCGCCATCTGGTGTTTGAAAAATACCTTACTGAATTAATGCAACGTTCGGTGACACAGCAGCAGGAAAGCGACCTTGAAAAGGCCTTGCACAATCAGGACAAGGACCACACCTACCCGGAGTGGAGCGACCGCTATTTGCGCGACGTTGTCAGCCAGCAAGCCAACAGGGCAGCAAATTCCCTGGTACCCCTTCTGTTGGCGACGATGCCAACAAGGTACGTATCGGACCCGAGTTTTGATTTTTCTAGTGAAGAAGGCAGTATCAAACTGCTTGTTGATGCCGCTAAACAGGACCGACCAGAGCGCGCAAGACTGGATGCAGCACTGGTCGATTTAATGGCAAACTTTGGCGCGCACAGTCGAAACGCCTTACGCGGCATACTTAGGGCAAGCACTCCACCTTAGCGTGGAAATTGCTGTTATATTGCACTGCACCATTTTAAAAAGAGAGTGATCCATGCTTTATCAGCTATACGAAACCCAACGCTCTTTGATGGAACCTTTCTCAGACTTGGCACAGGCCGCTGCGAAGGTCTATTCCAATCCCCTGTCGTTGGCGGGGCAAAACCCATTTGCTCAGCGCCTTTCGGCAACCTACGACCTGATGCACCGACTGGGCAAGGACTACGAACGCCCCGAGTTCGGGATTCGCTCCATCAATGAAGATGGCGTCGAAGTTGCGATCCTGGAACGTATTGAGATAAGCAAGCCTTTTTGCGAGCTACGCCGCTTCAAACGGCTTACCGACGACGCAGCCACGTTCGCCAAAATCAAGGACGAGCCCGTGGTACTGATCGTGGCACCACTTTCGGGCCACTACTCCACGCTGCTGCGCGATACGGTCAAAACCATGCTCAGAGACCACAAGGTCTATATCACTGACTGGAAGAACGCACGCCTGGTGCCCTTAAGCGAAGGCGAGTTCCACCTGGATGACTACGTCAACTACGTGCAGGAATTCATTCGCCACGTGCAAGGAAAATACGGCAACTGCCACGTGATGAGCGTCTGCCAGCCGACTGTTCCAGTGCTGGCTGCTGTGTCACTAATGGCTAGCCGTGGCGAATTGACACCCTTGAGCATGACCATGATGGGTGGCCCCATTGATGCCCGCAAATCTCCGACCGCAGTCAACAACCTGGCCATGAACAAGAGCCACAGTTGGTTCGAAAGCAATGTGATCTACCGTGTGCCAAGCAATTTCCCTGGTGCAGGGCGCCGCGTCTATCCTGGCTTCATGCAGCACACGGGCTTTGTGGCCATGAACCCGGATCACCATGCCAAAAGCCACTACGACTACTTCAAAGACCTGATCAAGGGCGACGATGCCAGCACTGAAGCGCATCGCAAGTTTTATGACGAGTACAACGCCGTGCTGGACATGGACGCTGACTACTACCTGGAAACCATCAAAGTGGTGTTCCAGGACTTCAGTCTGGTCAACGGCACATGGGATGTCAAAAACCCCAACGGGAAACTGGAACGTGTCCACCCTGGCGACATCAAGACCACGGCATTGCTGTCTGTAGAAGGTGAACTCGACGACATTTCCGGATCAGGACAAACCCGTGCCGTGCACGACATCTGTACCGGTGTGCCAAGAGACTTGCAGCGCCACTTCGAAGCCGTAGGCGCTGGCCATTACGGCATCTTCTCCGGCCGTCGCTGGCGCGAGCATGTGTATCCGTTTGTGAAGTCATTTATCCTGGATCACAACTCCACGCAGCCTGTAGCGACCAAAACCGCCAAGGTAGCAATTGCGGTTGCCGAGGGAAAGTCGGCAGTTGTCGCCGCGAAAAAGCCAGCCGCCAAGCGCGCTGTCGTCAAGAAGTGAGTTACCGGGCAGCATGACTAGCCCACTTGTCGGGCGAATCCATGACGCACTGCCCCAGACACAGTGCAAACGTTGCGGCTATCCGGATTGTCTGGGATATGCCCGGGCGCTTGCGGCCGACGAGGCAGACATCAACCAGTGCCCACCTGGCGGTGCAGAAGGTGTATATCTGCTTTCTGCCTTGACAGGCAGACCCGCAAAGCCGATTGATCCGGACTTTGGCGCTGAAGGTCCGCGCACCCTTGCTTTTATCGACGAAGACTGGTGCATCGGCTGCACCCTGTGCATCGCAGCCTGTCCTGTGGACGCCATTGTGGGCGCCAACAAGCGCATGCACACCGTGATCGAAGCCCACTGCACCGGTTGTGAGTTGTGCCTGCCCGTTTGCCCCGTGGACTGCATCTTGCTGGAAAATGTCAGTGGCATGGCCACTGGTTGGCAAGCTTGGTCAGCACCGCAAGCCCAACAAGCACGAAGACGCTACGAGCAGCGCAGCGTACGCCTGGAGCGCGAAGGCGTGGAGCAAGCGCAGCGCCTTGTGGCCAAGGCAGAGCTTAAAGTGTCCGATATCGCAGCGCACTCCCTGCACACTGATCCCGAAGTGCTGTCCAAGAAGCGCTCCATCATCGAAGCCGCTCTTGCCCGTGCCCGCGCAAAACGACCCGCGGGCTAGCTAGACGCTGCGGCCCGGGTTAGCCAATTGCGAGAACGCCTTCACCACCTCTGGTGGGGCCTGCACCATTTCGATCAGCACGCCCTCACCCGAAATGGGAAACTCCTCATTGGCTTTGGGGTGCAGAAAACAAATGTCGAACCCCGCTGCACCCTTGCGAATGCCACCTGGCGCAAAGCGCACGCCCTGCGCCGTGAGCCATTCCACCGCGGTAGGCAGGTCGTCAATCCATAAGCCGATGTGATTGAGTGGTGTGGCATGGACGGCGGGCTTCTTGTCCGGGTCCATGGGTTGCATCAAATCAACTTCAACTTTGAAGGGGCCCGCGCCAATGGCGCAGATGTCCTCGTCGACATTCTCCCGTTCGCTCTGGAATGTGCCGGTGACCTCAAGACCCAGCATTTCCACCCAGAGCTTTTGCAGGCGCTTTTTGTCCGGCCCGCCAATGGCGATTTGTTGCACACCTAAGACTTGAAAAGGACGCTTCATTTAGACAAACTCCACAATGGCCTGATCCACCGTCAGGCTCTCACCTTTTGATGCAAGAACCTTGCCGACCACACCATCGGCCATGGCAAACAGCACGTTTTCCATCTTCATGGCTTCAATCACGGCAACGCGTTCACCGGCCTGAACCTTCTGACCAGGCACTACGGACACGCTTACAAGAAGGCCAGGCATGGGAGAGAGCACAAAGCGGCTCATATCGGGTGGTGCTTTGAAAGGCATCAGCGCATGCAACTCGGCGGTGCGTGGTGACATCACCTGCACATCGATGCGCTTGCCGTTGTGCTGCACACGCCATGCCAGCGGGTTGCGGGGTGTACCCGCTTCGACCTGGGCGGTAAAGGGTTTGCCATTCACCGTACCCCGATGACAAATGGCGTTCAGGCGAGAGTCACTCTGAATGTCATAAACCTGGCCGTCAACGGTGACACGCGCTGAGCCGGTACGGCCCACGTAATCGTCAACATGCACCGGGGTATACACGTTGGCTCCTCCAGCACCCAGAGTCACCACCACATAGTCCTTGGCCACGGTAACCGAGAAGCCATCCAGTTGGCCGCTGATACTGGCTGAGAGTTCGCGGGTTTTGCGGCGCACCAGAGTAGCCAGTGCCAAAAGGAAGTTCGCGTCGTCATGCGGCACCTCTTCAGCCACGAAACCCTTGCTGTAATGTTCGGCGATGAAGCCGGTATTGAAGTCACCCGAAACAAACTTCGGGTGGGCCAGCAAAGCTGCCTGAAACGGAATATTGCTGGATACACCGCGTATCACAAAACCGTTGAGCGCCTCGCGCATCTTTGCAATAGCGTCATTGCGGTCCTTGCCATGCACGATGAGCTTGGCAATCATGGAGTCGTAGTACATCGGGATTTCGCCGCCATCCACCACCCCGGTGTCCACCCGCACGCCGTAGAGGTGTTCCGTGTCCCCCTGCCACATGGTCTGCTCGGGTGGCGAAAATCGCACCAGACGACCGGTGGAAGGCAGGAAGCCGCGGAACGGATCTTCAGCGTTGATGCGGCACTCGATGGCCCATCCTTCACGCTTTACTTCTGCCTGAGTCAACGGTAGCTTTTCGCCGGCAGCAACGCGGATCATCAACTCCACCAAGTCCAGACCAGTGATGGACTCGGTCACAGGGTGCTCCACCTGCAGGCGGGTGTTCATTTCCAGGAAGTAAAAGCTCTGGTCCTTGCCGACAACGAACTCCACAGTACCAGCGCTTTGGTATTTCACTGCCTTTGCCAATTGCACCGCCTGCTCGCCCATAGCCTTACGGGTGGCGTCGCTGATGAAGGGCGATGGCGCCTCTTCAATGACCTTCTGGTGACGGCGCTGAATAGAACACTCACGCTCGTTTAGATACAGCACATTGCCGTGAGAGTCGCCAATAAGTTGGATCTCAATATGGCGGGGTTCTTCGACAAACTTTTCAATGAATACGCGGTCATCACCAAAGCTATTTCGCGCCTCATTGCGGCAACTGGTAAAGCCTTCAAAGGCTTCCTTGTCGTTATAGGCCACGCGCAAGCCCTTGCCACCGCCACCGGCGCTGGCTTTGATCATGACGGGGTAGCCGATGCCTTTGGCAATTTCCACGGCCTTTTCTGGCAGGTCAATTGCATCGTTGACGCCAGGAATGCAGTTGACACCAGCCGCACCGGCCAACTTCTTGGACTCGATCTTGTCGCCCATGGCGGCAATCGAATAGTGCTTGGGGCCGATGAAGGCGATGCCTTCCTCTTCACAGCGCTTGGAAAAATCAGCGTTCTCGCTTAAGAAGCCATAGCCGGGGTGCACAGCCTGTGCCCCGGTCTGTTTGCAAGCAGCAATGATCTTCTCAGCCAGCAAATAGCTTTCACGACTGGGCGCTGCACCAATGTGCACGGCCTCATCAGCCAGCAAAACGTGGCGCGCTTCGCGGTCAGCATCCGAATAAACAGCGACTGTCTTGATGCCCATTTTGCGGGCGGTAACAATTACGCGGCAGGCGATTTCACCCCGATTCGCGATCAAAATTTTGGTAAACATAAGATCTCCAATTCAATTTTCAGTTAGGCGCCCGGAGCGCAGTGTCTGTATCAGGAATACCGTGGAACCGGCTTTGCCGGGCCACTGGTATTGCCCCCTGCAAGGGGGAAAGCGGCCACACGCGGTGGGCAAGCCGGGGGGTGTGCCATGTTCACAGCGGTATGTTTCCGTGCTTGCGCCACGGGTTCTCTAACTTTTTATCTTTCAGCATCACCAATGAACGACAGATGCGCTTGCGGGTCTCGTGCGGCAGGATCACATCATCAATAAAGCCACGGGCGCCAGCCACAAAGGGGTTGGCAAAACGGGCCTTGTATTCAGCTTCCTTGGCGGCGAGCTTTTCGGGATCGCCCTTCTCTTCACGGAAGATGATTTCAACCGCACCCTTGGCACCCATCACGGCGATCTCGGCATTCGGCCAAGCGATGTTGACGTCGCCACGCAAATGCTTGGATGCCATCACGTCGTATGCGCCACCATAGGCCTTGCGCGTAATCACGGTGATCTTTGGCACGGTGCACTCGGCATACGCGTACAACAGCTTGGCGCCGTGCTTGATGATGCCGCCGTATTCCTGCGCGGTACCGGGCATGAAGCCAGGCACGTCGACAAAGGTAATGACCGGAATGTTGAACGCATCACAGAAGCGCACGAAGCGCGCCGCCTTGACGGAACTCTTGATGTCCAAACAACCTGCCAGCACCATGGGTTGGTTCGCCACAATGCCCACGGTTTGGCCGTCCATACGGCCAAAGCCGATGATGATGTTCTTGGCGTACTCAGGTTGAATTTCGAAGAAGTCGCCATCGTCCACCGTCTTGGTGATCAACTCCTTCATGTCATAGGCCTTGTTGGCGTTATCCGGAACCAAAGTATCCAGACTCAAATCCATACGATCGGCGGGATCGCCGCTACGGCGGACCGGCGCTTTTTCGCGGTTGCTGAGTGGCAGATAGTTGTAGAGGCGGCGCAACATCGAAAGTGCTTCAACGTCGTTTTCAAAGGCCAGGTCGCACACACCGCTCTTGGTGCTGTGGGTGACAGCGCCGCCCAGTTCTTCGGCCGTTACGTCCTCGTGCGTCACCGTCTTCACCACTTCGGGGCCGGTCACAAACATGTAGGAACTGTCTTTCACCATGAAGATGAAGTCGGTCATGGCGGGCGAATACACTGCACCGCCCGCTGAGGGACCCATGATCATGCTGATCTGTGGAATCACGCCACTGGCCATCACGTTGCGCTGGAAAACATCAGCGTAACCACCCAATGACGCCACGCCCTCTTGAATGCGCGCACCACCCGAATCGTTCAAGCCGATGACCGGGGCGCCAACCTTCATGGCCTGGTCCATCACCTTGCAGATTTTTTCCGCATGGGCTTCAGACAGAGCACCACCAAACACGGTGAAGTCCTGGCTGTACACAAACACCAAGCGTCCGTTGATCATGCCGTAGCCGGTAACCACGCCGTCGCCCGGGATCTTTTGATCGGCCATTCCGAAGTCCACACAGCGGTGTTCAACGAACATGTCCCACTCTTCAAACGTGCCTTCATCGAGCAGCACTTCGATGCGTTCACGCGCGGTGAGCTTGCCTCTCTTGTGCTGCGCATCGATGCGCTTTTGACCGCCGCCCAGGCGCGCAAGCTCGCGCTTGGCTTCCAGTTGTTCAAGGATATCGTGCATGGTTTCCTTCTTTCTTTGTATTCGATGACTAACTAATTCAGGTGGCTTCGCCACTGGCATGCAGGGCCAGCAAATTGCGCGCTGCGGTGCTGGCAGCCATCTGGCCGGACTGCACTGCACTTGTCAGTGCAGGCAATTGCGCGCGCACCGCCGGATCATTCTTAAAGGCTTGCTTGAGGCCGGCGTCGATGCGCTCCCACATCCAAGCCAGCGCTTGGTGTTGGCGCCGGGCGGCCAACAAACCATTGGACGTTTGCAAGCGCTGGAAGGTCGTGACAGCCTCCCAGAAGGCGTCCAGACCCTGCCCTTGCAAGGCACTCATCTTGATGACTTGTGGATGCCAATGCTTGTCGCTGTGCGGGTCATGCGGATTGCCACTGATGCCCAGCAGGCGAAGACTGGAGGTGATTTGAGCCTGGGCTCGCATGGCGGCATCTGCATCGATATCGGCCTTGTTGATGACAACCAGATCGGCCAGTTCCATCACACCTTTTTTGATTGCCTGCAAATCGTCGCCCGCATTGGGAAGCTGCATCAATACGAACATGTCGCTCATGCCCTGCACGGCGGTCTCAGACTGCCCCACGCCCACTGTCTCAACAATCACGATGTCAAAACCAGCGGCTTCGCACACCAGCATGGCTTCGCGTGTTTTCTCGGCCACGCCGCCCAAGGTGCCGCTGCTGGGGCTGGGGCGGATGTAGGCGCGCTCGTTCATGGAGAGCAACTCCATGCGGGTCTTGTCACCCAGTATCGAGCCGCCCGACACCGAACTGCTGGGGTCCACAGCCAGCACGGCCACGCGATGACCTTTGCCAATCAGATACAAGCCCAGCGCCTCGATAAAGGTGCTTTTTCCCACGCCTGGAACTCCGCTAATCCCCAAGCGCAGCGACTTTCCACTGTGGGGCAACAAGGCGGTCAGCAGTTCGTCGGCTAGTACCCGGTGATCGGCACGGGTGGACTCTAGCAACGTGATGGCCTTGGCCAAGCTTCGCCGTTGCGCCAAGCCATGGCTATGCAGAACATCATTTGCTTGCACGACGGCCTTTTTAGGCGGCAGAGCAAAAGTTTCAGCGGACATCCACATGCTTTCGCTGGATGCTCAGGCCGCAGCCAATGCCTTGTTGATCTGGTCGAGTACATCGCGGGCACTGGCCGGAATCGGTGTGCCGGGGCCGTAAATGCCCTTGACGCCAGCGGCATACAAAAAGTCGTAATCCTGGCGCGGAATCACACCGCCTACAAACACGATGATGTCGTCCGCACCCTGCTTTTTCAGTTCGGCAATGATGGCGGGTACCAGCGTCTTATGACCAGCGGCCAAGGTAGAAACGCCCACGGCGTGCACATCATTTTCAATCGCCTGACGAGCGCATTCTTCAGGCGTCTGGAACAGCGGGCCCATGTCCACATCAAATCCCAAGTCGGCAAAGGCCGTGGCCACAACTTTGGCACCGCGGTCGTGGCCGTCCTGCCCCAGCTTGCTGATCATCACGCGGGGGCGGCGCCCCTGCACTTCGGCAAAGGCGGCGATGTCCTTCTTGAGCTGATCCCAATATTCCATGGTGTCTCCGTTAGCGCTGTCATAGGCGGCGGCGTACACGCCAGTCACCTTTTGCGTGTCGGCACGGTGGCGGCCAAAGGCTTTTTCCAGCGCATCGCTGATTTCACCCACAGTCGCGCGCAGGCGCACGGCCTGAATCGACAGGTCCAGAAGATTGCCGATGCCGCTCTCAGCAGCCTCGGTCAAAGCAGCCAAAGCGGCGTCTACTTTCGCGTTATCGCGGCTGGCGCGGATGGACTTCAGGCGAGCGATCTGCCCGTCGCGCACGGCAACGTTGTCGATATCGCGCGCCTCAATGGCGTCCTCAGTTTTGAGCTTGTACTTGTTTACCCCGACAATGACGTCGCGGCCGGAGTCTATGCGGGCCTGCTTGTCAGCGGCTGCGGCTTCGATCTTGAGCTTGGCCCAACCACTGTCCACAGCCTTGACCATGCCGCCCATGCCTTCCACCTCTTCGATGATTTTCCAGGCGGCATCGGCCA
>CANFNO010000014.1 GCA_947447845.1 Burkholderiales bacterium
ATGGTCAAGATGAAGTACATCAACAACATGTCGGAAGCGGTGCACATTGTTACCCGCATCACACGCACCATCATCCTGCAGGATGACGAGGCTGCTGTCGCGGTTGAGGCCAAGAAGCTTGCCAGTTACCGCGAAAAATACAACGAAGCCTGGGCAGCGCTGGAAAAGACTTCGGCTTCCGAAAAAGGCAAAGCCATCCGCGCCAAAATCAAGGAGCTTGCTGGTGAGGCCCGTGCAGCCACAGACAAAGTTCTGGAGCTTGCCTACGCCAACAAAGACGCTGAAGCCATCAAATTGCTATTGACTTCAGCCGCACCGGCTGCACAAAAATGGCAGGACGCGTTGGATGAAAACTTGGCGTTACAAGAAGAAAATACCAAGAACGATGTAGCTGCTGCCGAGGCTGCATACGACAGCGCACGCGCTCTGATGCTGTCACTCGCTGCAGCTGCCATCGTGATCGGTGTGGTGATTGCATGGTTCCTAACCGTCAGTGTGACCAAGCCGCTTGCCAAAGCTGTCGAGACTGCCAACCGTCTGTCCGAAGGGGATCTGACGGTACGCATTGACAACACCTCCAAAGACGAAACCGGGCAGGTGTTGCAGGCCATGAAGAACATGATCGAGAAGCTCGCCCATGTGGTGACCGATGTGAACAGCGGCGCGCAGGCCTTGGCCAGCGCCAGTGAAGAGGTAAGTGCCACATCGCAATCGTTGTCGCAAGCCAGCAGCGAACAGGCCGCCAGCGTGGAAGAGACCAGTGCCTCGGTGGAGCAAATGACCTCCAGCATTGCGCAGAACACCGAAAACGCCAAGGTCACGGATGGCATGGCAAGCAAGGCCGCCAAGGAAGCTGCCCAAGGCGGCGAGTCGGTCTCGGCCACCGTGGCTGCAATGAAGCAGATCGCCAAGAAGATCGGCATCATCGATGACATCGCCTACCAGACTAACCTGCTGGCACTCAATGCAGCCATCGAAGCGGCACGCGCCGGTGAACATGGCCAAGGTTTTGCCGTGGTGGCCGCCGAAGTGCGTAATCTGGCCGAACGCAGCCAGGTTGCGGCCCAGGAAATCGGCGAGTTGGCCAGTTCCAGCGTGGAACTCGCCGAGCGTGCAGGCAAGCTGCTCGACGAAATTGTTCCGAGCATCAAGAAAACTTCGGACCTGGTGCAGGAGATCACGGCGGCTTCCGAAGAGCAGTCATCGGGCGCCAGCCAGATCAATTCGGCAGTCAGTCAACTGAGCCAGACTACGCAACAAAATGCTTCCAGCTCGGAAGAGTTGGCCGCCACTGCCGAAGAGATGAGCAGCCAGGCCGAGCAGTTGCAGCACACCATGTCGTTCTTCAAACTGGAGAACTCGGGCGCAGCAAGCTTTGCGCGCAAACCTGCAGCCAGTAAGAAGGCGGGCATGGGCAAGCCCTCATCTAACTTCAAGGCTGCATCCACTTCAATGGCAAGCATGGATGGCGAAGTCGACGAGTCGAAGTTCAGTAAGTTCTGAGGGGCCAGCCATGAACGAACTCATTCCGGCGAGTAGAAGCAGGCAGGTTGCGTCAGGCCAGACGCAGGTGCTCAACGTCAAGCAGTACCTGACATTCTTGTTGGGCGGTGAGACCTTTGGCATCGGCATTCTGTGCATCAAGGAAATTATTGAATACGCGGGTCTGACCGAGGTGCCACTGATGCCACCTTCGATTCGCGGCGTTATCAATCTGCGTGGCGCAGTAGTGCCGGTACTGGACCTTGCTGTGCGCTTTGGCAAGGTACCTGGCGAGGTGACCAAGAAGACCTGCGTGGTGATTGTGGAAGTGCATACCGAGGACGCGCGCCACATCATGGGTGTGGTGGTGGATGCGGTAAACGCGGTGCAAAAGATAGCCGAGGCGGATATCGAACCAGCCCCCGGCTTTGGCGCCAAGATCCGCACCGATTTCATCGAGGGCATGGGCAAGGTCAACGGTAAGTTTGTCATCCTGCTCAATGTGAGCCAGGTGCTGTCGGTGCAAGAACTCGGGGCGCTAAATCAAGCCGCTGCGGAATCGGATGTGCAAGCCAAAGCAATACCCGCATCCATCAAGTCTTTGCAGTCATCCGGCTAAGGCGGTTGCCATGAACCAGAAGATCTCTCTGTGGCGCTCGCTAAAAACCCGGGTCACACAGATCACCCTGGTGACATGTGTCGTTACGCCAAGAATGCCTCACATGCAGTTGCCTGCGAGCTCTACATGAAGCTACTCAGGCTGCCAGCCTCGAAGGTTCAGTTGGGCATACCACTTCCCTGGAATGTTCGGGATGCCAATGAGCGACTTCTTCTTTCAAAAGGTCAAATAGTAGACAGCCAGTCGCAACTCGATCAATTGCTGGAGCGAGGCGCCTTTGTTGACTTGGAGGAGGCAAAGGCCGCTGAGAAGGTGCTGCCTTCGCAATCAAGTGCAAGTGGCATAAAGCGCCTTCCAACCATCTCTTCTATTTGGGACGATTTGCCCAATCAATTGCGCGTAGTTATCGAGGACCTCAAGACCGCCAACGATGCAGAAGGACGCATAGATGCCTTTGTTAAGCGTTTGACCGGCCTGGTAGACAAGGACATTGATGTCGCGCTTTATCACGCTGTTCGACAGGAAAACGCCGATCTGTATTTCTATGGATATAGCCATTCCATACATACCGCCGTCCTGGGGCTTCTTATGGCTCGCAGTTTGAACTGGTCTGACACCCGCATAAGAAGCCTGATGGGTGCGGCACTCACCATGAACATTCCCATACTTGTTTTACAGGGACAGATGGCCAAGCAAGACGTGCCTGCGCGGGAGAGCCAGAAACTCCAAATTCGCCAACATCCTGATGCAGCATTTCAATGGCTAAAAACGAGAGGCGTAACGGACCCTGAATGGTTAAGCGCAGTGCTGTCGCACCATGAACACCCCGATGGAACCGGCTATCACCAAGGTCTGAAAGAAGTTCCAGAAATCGCCCTGGCCCTGCGCGTAACAGATGTATTTATGGCAAAAATAAGTCCACGCATATTGAGAATGCCTCTATCCATTCGGGACGCGACAAAGCAGATGTACGGTGAGGACAAAGGCGGCCCTCTGTCGAACGCGATCATCAAGGAATTCGGTGTCTATCCGCCGGGCGAGGTCGTCAGGCTGGTCTCCGGCGAGACTGCGGTAGTCATGCGGCGTAGTGGCAACCCGAAATGCCCCAAAGTGGCCTGCCTGACCGATGCCAATGGACAACCGATAGCGCACACCGTGCACTACAACACCGCGATGCCGGAACACGCCATTGCAGGAAGCACCCCTGCACCCAAGAGTATTGCGCGCCTTCCTCCCGAGAGAATATTTGGATACATCGGCGTGCCTGTGGACGTAACTACTTGACTGAGGTTGCTTGCATCCAATCTGCCACCCACTGGATGGGAGTTTTTTGCTTGCGCCAAATCCTGGCGCGATGTACAAGAGTGCTCGCCATTCAATTTAGACTTGAAAACACGGAAAAGCTGGCTCAATGATCGTTGATCACCTATTTGTCGAAGCCGAAACAGAAGCCATCGTTTCCACACTTCAGCGATGGAAGCGAGAGTGGCCCTCCATGGCCGTATTGGCAATGCTCCCTGAGGCTGAGAAATCCTACGTCCCTCAGTTGCAGGCAGACTGCAGTTCGCTCAATGTGAACTTGCACGGGGCAATATTTCCTGCGTTGTTGGATGCGACCGGGTTTATAGAAAAGGGAGTGCTTCTGGTTTGTCTAGGCTACGCGCCCGGGGCCTTTTTGCTCGAAGATATCCTGCAAGATGGCGCTGTGCGAATGAGGGCGGAAATTGAAATTCTGATGCGCAAAGTGCCGACCGTCGATGGAAGCCGTGGCACGCTATTCACCATTTTTGACGCCATGCTACCCAACATCGGTACCCTGCTTGACGACACACACGGCGGCCTTGCGAAGACGCCCAGGTACATCGGCATAAATGCTGGAAGTGAGACATTTCTGCCCATGCCTTGCCTTTTTAACAATACCCGACTTATTCAGAACGGTGTGATGGGACTCTACTTTCCCAGAGCCATGAAGTGGGCAGTCCACCATGCTTACGAACAGTCAGAAAGTCAATTGCGCGCCACATCCACAACGGGCAACCGAATCACCACAATCGATGACAGACCCGCGTTTGTGGTCTACCAGGAAATCATTTGGGAGCATTACGCGGTTCGATTAACCAGGGAAAACTTTTACGACTATGCCGTCCACTTTCCCTTCGGTCTGGTTACGGCGGTGGACATTCTTGTACGCATTCCGGTTGGTCTTGGAGAGGATGACGCCATTTTTTGCGTTGGAGAGATTGCACCGAACTCCATGCTGCGCGTGCTGAAGGCCCCCGCTCTGGACGATTGCACCTGTGCCCATGACATTGGTACAGCAATGTATTCGGGCAGCACGGAAACACCTGCCTTTTCGTTTCTTACTTTTTATTGCGCGGGTAGACGCATGCATTTTGGTGCGGACGCCGTCACCGAAATTACACAAATCCATGCCACTCTGTCTCACTCCCGTGTGTTCGGAGCGTTGTCGCTTGGAGAAATTGACACTTTGGAATACTTGGACCACCCACGCTTTCACAACGCTGCTGTCGTTTGCATTGCATCGTGACAGCGTTAGGTTGGCATATCGCCGCAATTTAGCTTAGCCGTACGGTATTGGGCGGTCGAACTCAGGCGGACGCCGGCGAGTCTCCCGTCAGTAACCCACTTTTCTTGAGCTTGGGAGAAGCAGTGCCCACGCGCAGACTCAGTGCGCCCGCTTTGCGCGGCCCCTCATCATGACCGGCACGCGCCTTCTTGATCGCGCATTGCCCGCGTAACGCTTCAACCCTTGCAGCCAATCCCTCGGGATCCTTGATCTTTTCTTTATAGCGCTCGATCACGGAAAAGGCAGACTCCACAAGCTTGCTGTTCAAGGTTTCCTGTCCACGCGAAAGCAACTCTTCGACCGCCCCTGTAGGGTCACCGCGCAAACTAAGTGACATGGCGTACTCCGCATATTTCAAAACCTTGGCACTGGACGCGCGCACGTGCTCTGCATAGGCCGGATAGGCATGGGCCGCTACACACAGCAACTCGGTCATGGCCCGACTCGAGCAAAAGCGCAAGGCCAGGTGGTCCACCACACCATAGACTTCATCCAACTGAATCGCGCGCTTGGCAAGATGCGACAGCAATGCCAGCAAATTGCTGGCTGATTCAAAGTCAAACCCGGGCGACCTGACCTCCTGGATCATTTCACGCACATCCACCAGAGCCTGCGCAATCTTGTGGTGCTGCAGCAATGCCAAGGTCGCAACCACTTTGGCCAGTCTCTGAATGCGCTCCACGCCCGGGTTCTTTTCCATCAGGCGCTCAAAATCCGTGATGGTCCGTTGCAAGGATTTATGGTCGCCACGATCAAATTGCATAAAGGCCATGAGCACCAGCGCCTGACAGTCAAACAGCTTGGATTCAAGTCCCAGCAGACAGGTTCGTTTGAGCACCGTCTCGGCCAAGTCCGGGCGGCCCGCGTAAAACGACATCATGCCCATGCTTTGAAGTCGTCCAATCGAAGCCGGTGTCAGTTTGCTGGCCATCTGGTAGGTGGCAAGCGCTTCTTCGAATTTGCCCAACTCAAATTGCGCGCGGCCCATGACATCGTAAGCATCGGTGTAGGTGGGATCTTCTGCAATCAGGTTTTCCAGGGTACTCACCGCTGCCTGAGCGAAGCCGCCATCGAGCATCGAACGGGCCACACCCAGTTTGGCCCAAGGCAGGGTTTTGGCTTTGATAACTGCTTCGTACAGCACCTTGGCTTCGTTGGGCTGGTCGATGCGCAGCAGCAACTCGGCGCCTATGCGGGCTGCATACAGCCAGAAAGGGCCTTTGCTCACAAAGCGCTCCGTGCACAACCTGGCGGCATTGGCAAACTCGCCCCGTTCGATCGCACTGAATATCTCTTGCAAGGACACCTTGCGCACACGCGCTTGTTGCAAGCGCTCACCCAACTGCGATGGCTTATGGGGCTTTAGCAGATAGCCGTCCAGTGCCGACTCCGCAGCCTCAGCGACCTTGGAATAGGTAGCCTCGCCAGTGACCATGACAAACACCGTGGAGAACGGCAGCAACTGATTGCGCCGCAAATCGTTCAACAAGTCCTGACCCGAGGCGTTTTCGTCAGCGAAGTGCAATTCACACAACACGAAATCGAAAGTCAAATGCTCCAGATGTCGGCGTGCATCGATGATGCGGCCGCACTGCATCACATTTTTAACGCCAAAGTCACGTAGTTGCGAGACCAAAAGCGCGCGCATAGAGGGATTGCCCTCAACCACCAAGGCCCGCGAACTGGAAAGGTCGTCTTCAATGATCGCCATGCCGAAATCTACCACTTTGCCTGCGCAAAAAGTGGGCGAAGAAGGGAGGCTTAGTGCATGTCGTGCAGCGCCACCTCAGCCGGATCGAAGAACAGACAAGCCCTCTCGTAGCGCTGTACCTCGTCTTGGGTATAAACAATCTGACCATCCATCTTCTGGAAACGTGGCCCTGCGCCAACGGCACTGGCGAGACTGATAACTGCCTCAGACTTTCCCCAGCGACGCGCCAATTCGCGCTGCGTTATGAACATCTGCGCTTTTGTTTCCATGATCCCCTCCTGATTGCCTGGTGCATGTACGGTATATCGACCGCATCTGGCAAAAGTGGAGGGACATTAGGGGCCGGTTGCTGGAAGTTCGACTAAAAGGCTTCCCAGCCTGACCGCATCTGCGGCATCCAATGAAATGCCGTCGGCACCCAATTCAGATCCTTTCAGATCGCGGCCCAAAAGCGCAGGGCCGCCAAGAATGACTGGCACATCTGCATTTCTGGACGCTTGCTTCAAATGTCCAATCAGATCGGGAAGTGATGACAATTGTTCGACCAGGCCCACGGACAGGCCCACCAGATCAAACCACTCGCTGCGAACGGCATCCAGCAAAGCGGACTGGTTGTCGGCAATCTCCACCACGACCTCCCAACCATCTTTGCGAAAGAACTCCGCCACGATGGACAGACCCAGCAGATGCTGTGATCCAGGTGCTGAGCCAATCATCATGCGCCGTACGCCGCCAGCGCACAGCGGGCCGCTCTGGTAGGAGTACCCGAGTTGGTGCGTGATCTGCTGCAAGCTGATCAGACCCAGGCTCACTTGAGAAAAATCCGCCTCGTCTTCCTCCCACATCCAGCCCAGGTGGCGCGCAACGGGTGCGATGAGTTTCAGGAAGATGTCATCAATGGAATAGCCGTGCTGCACCCATTGCTCAATTCGTTGCGCAGCAATTTGCGGTAGTTCGTGGACACACATTCGGGCGAATGCCGCAATCTCCGACGCATCCGGATCAAATTTTTTAACGGAATTTTGAACTATGGAAGAACCAAATGCTGGATGAGAATCCACCAATCTGGGGATAATTTGCAACTCAATAACTTCCATGAGCGAATTCTTGCAATGAATATTCATAGTCGCCTTCAGTCGGATCGACTCTGATGACTGACCGGAATTCAAATCACTGAAGATTGCCATTTCAACGCACTCCCTATGTTTGCAATATTCCGACTACCGCCACCACTACCAGCCACCGACAACGAGGTTCGAAAGTAAGGCAAATGGAGGGGATTCATGTCAGGTAAAACCCTGAGAATAGTCCCGCTTTTTAATATTTTTGATAAAAATCAGACATCGGGTTCGCCTAAGTTCAACGAATTTTGATCGTTGCGTGAAATAATTTATAAACCTTTATATGTATAGATTCTTGACGGTGCGCAAAGCTAAGTTCTTACTTAACCTTGATCAACTCAGTAGCGTCTATATAATTTGTGTAAGCGCTAATCCCTTAGGCGTCCACTTTGCGTTAGGCATAGAAGAGTGACCCATCCCTATATAAAACCGGACGAGCTTGGCGCGTTTTCAGACATTGCACCTGAACTCGCCAGCCTGTTTGTGGCGCTGGATGGCGATATCGTTTTGATTGTGGGCCAGGATGGAGTCATCCAGAATGTGGCCCTGGGTTCGGCCATTACCGAACCGTCCGCAGGTGCCTGGATTGGCCGCCACTGGGCAGAAACCGTAACCGGGAGTACACGGCGCAAGATAGAACTATTGCTGCAGGAAGTGGATTCCGTTGGTGTTACACGCAGACGTGAAGTCAATCACCAATCCAACGGCGGCCCCGACATCCCTGTCTCGTATTCAGCACTTCGTCTTGGCAAAGAGGGCCCGGTCATTGCTGTGGGACGCGACCTGCGCGCAGTTGCAGCCATACAGCAAAAAATGATGCATGCGCAGCAGGAGATTGAGCGCAACTACTGGACCTTGCGGCGCGACCAAGGCCAGCAACGCGAGTTGGATCAGGTTGCGAGCGATGCGGTCCTGGTGGTCACAGGAACAAGCCTTGAATTGTCCAACGCCAACGCCTCAGCTAGCTCTCTTTTGCTTCAGCCGAACGGCAGCATGTGCCTGCAGTTGCAGATGCTTTTGGAGCAGGCCTTTCTGAGCGGCAAATCGGTCGAAGTCCGCACCCGGCTGAAATCCAAGGGACCCCAAAGTCCGCTGCTGGACCTATTTGTGACACCGCTTCGCAACCGCGAACCAACGGACGGTGCTCGGCGCGTAGTGGTGCGCGCGCGCCGGGTGGGCAAACCGGAGGCCGTGCCCGGCGATATACGTACGGTCATTACCGATGCCCAAGGCCGCATTCTCATGGCCAGCGATTCACTGATCGCCATGTGCGCAGAGGGTGGCACCAGCAGCCTGTATGGCAAGTCCCTCAGCAGTGTGCTGGACAACGCGCAAGGGATACTGGCCGGGTTGCCGGGTCTGGTTGTGCGCGAGGGTCTGGTCCATATCCCGTCGGTCATCCTGGGCGGCCATGCAACTCCCGCCTGCGAGGCTGAAATAAGTGCCACCCTGATCAACGACGGAGACCAGGAACGCTTGGGTTTTTGCCTGCGGGTGCAAAGCACGAACACTCCCGAAACCTGGACGCAAGCACTGCAATCACTCTGGGAAAGTCGCTTGCCGCTGACTGACCTTCTGCAACAAGTGCAGACACTCACTGAACGGCATGCCATCAACGATGCACTACGCAGCACCGGCGCCAATATGTTGGCCAGTGCCAGCATGCTGGGCATCAGCCTGGCTGATCTGACGCAGCGCATTGAGCGACTCGGAGTTGACCGTGCAAATTTCACCGCACATTAGCCCCGCCTTCGGTCAGGCGGATCTGACAAACTGCGAGCGCGAACTGATTCACCTGGCTGCATCCGTGCAGCCCTACGGTTTGTTGCTGGTCGCCCGAGAGACTGACTTTGTTCTGCTTCAGGTCAGTGGCAATTGCGAAGCCATGTTGGGTCTTCCCTCCGAACAGTTGCTGGGCCGCAGCCTTGCCGCGTTGGGGGGCAGTTGCGCGGACGAACTGAGCCGTCTGATGGCGCTCAGCGATGCCCATGAGCCCACACCCTTTCAATGTACTTTTGTACCAAAGAACGAGCCACTGCGGTTTGAGGGCGTAACCTTTCGCCATGCAGAAGGGATCGTGATTCTGGAACTGGAGCCCGTGGACTCAGCCACCGTGAACCTGCCGACTGCAAACGTCACGCACGAGTTGCTGATGCAGGGCGTGGCCGAGGCCGTGCAGCGATTCAGCACCACGTCCAGCCTAGGTACGTTGACCGATGCCATTGCCAGAAGCGTGCACGACCTGACCGGCTTTGACCGGGTCATGGTGTACAAGTTTGATGCCGATGGCCATGGCAAGGTCATCGCCGAGGCGCGCGATCCACGACTGGAAACCTTGTTGGGCCACAACTACCCATCCTCCGACATCCCGCAGCGCGCGCGAGACCTCTATCTGCGCAACCGGGTGAGGCTGTTGGTGGACGTGAACTACGAACCTGCCCCCCTGCTGCCACGACTGCTGCCCTCCACGGGAGAAGACCTGGACATGTCGCTGTGCCAGTTGCGCAGCATGTCGCCGCTGCACCTGCAATACCTGAAGAACATGGGCGTGACCTCCACCCTTGTCGTGTCATTGGTACGTGAAGGCCGGCTTTGGGGGCTGATAGCCGCCCACCACTATTCGCCACGTCACTTGCGCGTCGCCGTACGCGCCGCCTGCGACCTGTTGGCCGAAGTTGCGGCCACCCGCATCGCAGCCATAGAGAACTACGCCCATGCCCAGGTGGCCTTGCTGGTGCAAAGATTGGAGCAGCGTTTGGTGGAGGCCACCTCCGTGGAAGGCGACTGGCGTCTGGCCCTGTTTCGCAACCCGGGCGTCGTGCTTCAACCGCTGGAAGCCAGCGGAATCATGCTCTACCACGGCGGGGAGATATTGACCGCCGGTGAAGTTCCCTCCACCCCGGAAATCAAGGCCTTGGTGTCCTGGATTGACGAGAGTGATCAAGCCAGCCCCTTTGTATGCTCGTCCATTTCCAAGGCCAACCCGGACCTGGACTCACTCACCCCCGTCGCAAGCGGGGTGCTGGCAATCAAGCTCTCAACAACCCGCCCCGACTACCTGATCTGGTTTCGCAAGGAACAGTTGCAATCGGTAACCTGGGCCGGGGACCCCAACAAACCATTTGCCGGCGACAGCCCGTTGGACTTGTCGCCTCGTCGCTCGTTTGCCGCCTGGTCGGAAATCGTGCGCGGCACGGGCCTCCCCTGGACACCCGTGGAAGTTGCACTCGCACGCGCCGTGGGCGTGGCGCTGGTCGACATCATTATTCAGGTCGACGCGGTGCGTCTGCTGATCGGCGAACACCAGCTGGGCCGTATGCGTGCTGCCGTCAAAAGCTCACGCGCGGCGGTCGCGGTGGCCGATGCACAAGGGCGCGTTTTGTATGCCAGCGATGCGTTCTGGCACCTCTTTGGCACCTCTGACAAGCCCATCGAGTCGCTGGACGATTTGTCAGCCGTGCTCCTGCCTGTCAACGCACTCAAACATGCCTTCAAGTCGATCGGCCGGTCACGCCAATCCTGGCGTGGTGAAGCCGTTCTGCAACGGGCCGCTGAGACCCTGCCCCTGGCCGTCCGGGTCGAGGCCGTGCTGAGTAGCGATGGCTCACTGGTGGGGTATGTCATTTCGTTTGGCGACCTGTCTGATGCGCAGCGCGCGGCCTCTGCGCGCAACCAACTTGAGAACAGCCTGCAACCCGCTGGGCGCGATGCCGACGACATCATTCTGGCCATATTGACCAACGCCAGCATGGCAGCCATGGACATTGCGGATGGCCAGCATGACGCCACGACCGCCCCGCAACTCAATGAAGTGGAACTGTCCGCGCACCGCGCCGCCAGGCTTTACCGGCGCATCCGCTATTTCGACTCAGATGTCTGAAGCGTCGGACAACTGCGCAAACAGATCGATGTGCAAGGTGAAGCCCAGCCGGGCCTCTTGCGCCAGGGCCTCTGCCTCTGGCGCATCCAGCGCCAAAGCATTCAGTCCATCGCGAAAGCCGTGAATCAATTCGGCCACGCGCTCTGGTGCGCCGAAGTCATAGAAAGCCAGCCCTTGCTCGCCATCGACTTGCAGCACCCGGGCCACACAGCGCCGCAACAGCTGACCGCCATGCAGATCACCCAGATAGCGCACATAGGCATGGGCCAGCAGCAGCCGCGAACCCCAGGCGCTCAGATCCTGTAGTCGCGCAACATAGCGGCGTGTCGCCTCGCAGAGCGCCATGTCGGCGGTCGGCACCAGAAAATCGATGTCTTTGGCAATGGCACCGGCACGGTACAAAGGCGTGAAATCGATAGCCGCAACTGCCGGAGTGTTCGCCAGCCCGGCTTCCAACGCAGCGTAAATCGCCTGCAGATTCACCAGCCACACGGTGTATTGCCGGCGCGAGAGATTGCCACGCAGCAGATCCGCCATCAGTCCACTTCGTTCCGCCACTCCGTGCAAGTCGTGTGAGGCCTGTCGAAGCCGGGTAGAAAGTTCCATGGGTAATACGGTTAAGTTTGGCAGGCGCCACAGGGTGCCATGGCTTGAAGGTTCTGCAGCCAAGCTTAATGCATGAAATGGATTGACGTTGGATGCACGACAAACAAAAGTGTCAATTACACTTGACACATTGATGTGACTTTACGAACATAGCAAGCAAACGCTCTTCGGAATTTTCATGGCCCATACGTTTCCCTTTTCAGCCATTGTCGGACAAGAAGAAATGATCCTGGCGATCCAGGTCGTGGCGGTAGACCCATCCATTGGCGGGGTGCTGGTGCTGGGCGACCGGGGCACCGGCAAATCCACCGCCGTGCGCGCGCTGGCCGATCTGTTGCCGCCCATCAAAGTGATTCAGGATTGCGCCTACGGCTGCGACCCGGCCGATGGCCGCGTGCTGTGCGAAAGTTGCCAGGCGCGCAAAGGCGGCAAGGTCAAGACGCTGAGTCGCCCGGTGTCCGTGGTGGACCTGCCCCTGGGTGCCACCGAAGACCGCGTAGTGGGCGCGTTGAACCTGGAAAAGGCGCTATCTCAGGGCATCAAGGAATTTGCCCCTGGTCTTTTGGCACAGGCCAACCGGGGATTTTTGTACGTCGACGAAGTCAATCTGCTGGAAGACCATCTGGTTGATTTGCTGATTGACGTGGCCGCATCGGGCGAAAACCTTGTGGAACGTGAGGGCCTGAGCGTGCGTCACCCGGCCCGCTTTGTCCTGGTGGGCAGCGGCAACCCGGAGGAAGGCGAACTACGCCCGCAGTTGCTGGACCGCTTCGGCCTGTCGGTGGAAGTCAAGACCCCGCAAGACCTGGCGCTGCGTGTGCAGGTGGTGCGCCGACGAGACGCCTTCGAGCGCAACCCCAGCGCCTTTCGCGAAGAATGGGATAAGGCCAACCACAAGCTGCGCCAGCGCATTGTGCGGGCCCAAAAGGCGATAGACCGCATCGAGGTGACCGACGAAATGCTGATGCTGTGCGCCACGCTGTGCCACAAGTTGGGCACCGACGGCTTGCGCGCCGAGCTGACCCTGTTGCGCTCCACCCGCGCGTATGCCGCGCTGATGGGCGACCTGACCGTGAAGGTGGAACATTTGCGCGCCATGGCCCCACTGGCCCTGCGCCACCGGCTGCGGCGCAATCCGCTGGATGACACCGGCTCGGGGGTGCGGGTGCAGCGGGCCATTGACGAGGTGCTGCCTGCATGACTGCCGAGGCCAGTGCGCGCGCAGGTCGTGCTTGGCAGGACGCACAGTTTGCCCTGATGGCACTGCAGGTAGACCCGGTGCGGCTGGGCGGCATCTGGTTACGCGCTGGCCACGGCCCGGTGCGCGATGTGTGGCTGCAACGGCTGCAGGCCATGGGCCTTGCGGTGCTCAAGATCCCCAATCAGGTGGACGACGAGCGCCTGCTGGGCGGCATCGATCTGGCGCAAACGCTGCAATCCAGCCGTTTGGTGCAACAGGCGGGTTTGCTGGCGCAGGCGCACGGCGGCACCATCGTGCTGCCCATGGCCGAACGCTTGCCGGTGCAAACCGTGGCCCACATTGCCCAGGCTCAGGACCGTGGTCTGGTGCATGCACGCGGCGCGCAAACGGTGAGCGAATCGCGCTTTAGCATCATCGCGCTGGACGAGTCGGACGAAGACGAAGCCGGAATCGCGCCGCGCTTGTCGGACCGGTTGGGCATCTGGCTGGATTTGCGCGGCAATTGCCTGGCCGACACCCGCGACAATCTGGAGCAATTGAGCGCACGGGAACTGGCCGAGGCGCAGGCGCTGCTGCCCCAAGTTGAAACCACGCTGGAGCAGGTGCAGGCCCTGTGCCACACCGCCCTCGCCCTGGGCATAGACAGCTTGCGCGCGCCACTGATGGCGCTGCGCCTGGCTTGCGTGCGCGCTGCGCTGGAAGGACACAATACGATCGACGATGACGACCTGTCGATAGCCGCCAGCCTGGTCCTAAGCCCCCGCGCCACCCGACTACCCGCCGCGCAGGAGGAAACCGCCGAGGAGCAGCCCCCCGAACCCCCGCCACCAGACACCGACGATTCCCCGCCGGATGAAGACGCAAGCCCCGACCCGGAAAACCTGCAGGAACAGTTGCAGGACGTGCTGCTGGCCGCCGCAGTTGCCAGCCTGCCACCGCATCTGCTGGACCGACTAATGCTGGGCAAAGCCGCCCATCGCAGCGCCCAGGGCCTGGGAAGCAGCGGCCAGGCCAACAAAAGCAAGGTGCGTGGCCGCCCCCTGGCACCCCGCGCAGGCAAACCCGGTTCTGGCGCACGCCTGCATGTGCTGGCCACGTTGCGTGCAGCCGCGCCCAAACAAAAGCTGCGCAACAACCTGCCCGGCTCGGGCCATGTGCGCATTCGCGCCGAAGACTTTCATGTGCGCCGCTTCGAGCAGCGCACGCCGTCGTGCCTGATCTTCTCGCTGGACGCGTCCGGCTCGGCCGCGCAACAGCGCCTGGCCGAAGCCAAGGGCGCGGTGGAACTGTTGCTGCAGGACTCGTATGCGCGGCGCGATAGCGTTTGCGTGATCGCCTTTCGCATGGCCGGTGCCCAGGTGCTACTGGCGCCCACGCGCTCTTTGGTGCGGGCCAAGCGCGCGCTGGCAGGCCTGCCCGGTGGAGGTGGCACACCGCTGGCCAGCGGCATTCAGGCGGCCCTGATTCAGGCCCGAGCTTTGCAGCGTGCCGGCTCCACACCCATGCTGGTGATGTTGAGCGATGGCCGCGCCAACGTGTCGGCGGCCGGTATTGGCGGGCGTGCGCAGGCGCAAGCCGATGCGCAGACCATGGCCGATCAATGGCGCCTGAGTGGATTTGCCGCGTTGTGGGTGGACACCGCGCTGCAGCCGGAACCGCAGGCGCAAAAACTGGCACAGCACATGGGTGCGCATTACTTTCCCATGCCCCATGTGCAGGCGCAGCGCATGGCTGCCGTGGTTCAGAACCTGGCAGGTCAACTTCGCGCACCCTGATCGCCCGGCACCGTTCACGCACCATGTGGGACTCTTTTTACCCCCCTTTTGACTGGCAGGCCAACCGGGCCAACTGGCCCCATGCGCAACACAGCCGCTTTGTCCAAATGCCCGGCCAGACCTGGCATGTGCAGATAGTGGGCAACGGCCCGGCGCTGCTGCTACTGCACGGCACAGGCGCCTCCACCCACTCGTTTCGTGACCTGTTGCTGCCTCTGTCCGAGCGCCATACCGTCATCTGCCCGGACCTGACCGGCCATGCTTTTACCAGCATGCACCAGAGCCAAAGTTCTTCGCTGCCGCACATTGCCGACAACCTGGGCAAATTGCTGGCGCAACTGCAGTTGTGGCCGCAGGCCATCGTCGGGCATTCAGCCGGAGCCGCGATTGGTGCACAACTGATTCTTCAGCAGCCCCGTCAACCAGTGCCGGTGTTGATTGGTCTGAACCCGGCCTGGCTGCCACTGCACGGCATTGCCAATTGGTTGTTCCCCCCGGCGGCCAAGATGGTGGCGCTCAACCCGCTTTCGGCGCGCCTGTTTGCCCGCTACGGCGCCAGTCCGAGGATGGTGCAGGCGCTGCTGCAAAGCACCGGCTCCAAACTCTGCCAACCCGGCGTTGACTATTACCAGCGCTTGCTGCAAAGCCCGTCGCACGTGCGCGGTGTCTTGTCGATGATGACCGCCTGGCGACTGGAAGCGCTGGCGCGCGCCCTTCCAGAACTTAAAGGCCCGGTGTTTCTGCACCTGGGCGCCAATGACCGCACCATTCCAGCGCTGCAGGCCGATCAGGCTTGTGCCCTGATGCCGCAAGCCGTCAAACTAAGCTTTGCAGGCCTGGGCCATCTGGCCCATGAGGAAGCACCTGTGCGAACCAGCGCGCAGATTCTGGATTGGATTGGGCAGGCTCGCAAAGGTTAATTCATGCAGATTGGTGGACAGCAATGACTTAACACCTTTGCACACCGACAGCGCTTGCAGACTCAGGACGGCATGGCGCTTGCCGCCGGTAGGTAAAGGAGGAGACCGCTTAAGCGGGCGGGGGACACGGACGGCGGTGAGTGCCATGCCGTCCTGAGTCCCGCGTGCCTTAAATTCGCAAAGAAACGTGAAAAGTAACGTGCCCTCAAGTCCGCGCCATGCCAAACAAATGCGCCACGTCCTTGAAGAAAATGCGCACATGCGCCATGGGATCGCGCCGCACCAGTTGCTTGTTCATGTACGACTCAAAGGTCAGGCGCTGCACATCCGGGTCTTCGCACATCTTGACGAAGCGCTCGCGCCGCTTGTCGTTCTGGTACCAGAAATACTGCATCACACCGAGGATCCAGAACACCCGTCCATGCTGACGCAAGAAGGCCTTGCGTGCCTGTTTCAGGCAGTTCGCATCGCCGGTTTTCAGCGTCTGGTGCACCGCGGCGGCCACAAAGCGCGCGCAATCCATGGCGTAGTAAATGCCTTCGCCGGATGACGGTGCCACCACTCCGGCGGCGTCACCCGCGAGCACGATATCGCGTCCGTTTTCCCAGCGCGGCAGGGGCTTGAGCGGAATCGGTGCTCCTTCACGGCGCAGCGTTTTCGCCTCAGCCAAGCCCGCTGCCTCGCGCAAGCGGGCCACCGAGCCGCGCAAAGAAAAACCCTTGTCCGCACTGCCCGTGCCCACGCTCATGGTGTCGCCGTGGGGAAACACCCAACCATAAAAGTCCGGCGAAATCGGCCCCTGGTAATAGACGTCGCAACGCTCGGGGTCGTAGTCGGGAGCCCCCGCCGGGGCGCTGATGATCTCGTGATAAGCGAACACGTATTTGGTCTTTTC